>NZ_AVOF01000572.1:0-1310 GCF_000465935.2 Pseudomonas sp. EGD-AK9 | reverse complement strand
GAATCAAGCCGGGTTTCGTGGAGGCCTCAACTCTTGAGAGAATGAGGCATGAAGAAATCCAATACCTACTCCCCCGAAGTTCGTGAGCGTGCCGTGCGCATGGTCATGGAGCACCGTGATGACTACCCCTCCGAATGGGCTGCCATCGAATCCATCGCGCCCAAGATCGGCTGTGTCCCCCAGACCCTGCACGGTTGGGTGCGTCGCCAGCAGACCGATGCCGGCGTCATTCCTGGCCCAACCACCGAGGAGCGGCAGCGCATCAAGGATCTCGAACGCGAGAACCGCGAACTGCGTCGAGCCAACGAGATCCTGAAGCTGGCCAGCGCGTTTTTCGCCCAGGCGGAGCTCGACCGCCGCATCAAGAGCTGAAGCGCTTCGTCGACACGTACCGAGATCGCTTCGGGGTCGAGCCGATCTGCCGTGTGCTGCAGATCGCCCCGTCTGGCTATCGCCGCCATGCGGCGCAATGTCGGCAGCCAGAACGGCTGTCGGCGCGTCGCCGGCGCGACCTGGTCCTGATGCCTGAGATCCAGCGCGTCTGGGAGGAGAACATGTCCTGCTATGGCGCCCGTAAAGTCTGGAAGCAGCTGCGTCGCGAACGTATCTACACGGCGCGCTGCACCGTGGCCCGGCTTATGAAGCAGCTCAAGATCGAAGGCATTCGTCGTGGCAAGGTGGTCAAAACGACGATTCAGGACAACAAGGCCGTTTGCCCGCTGGATCGTGTGCAGCGCCAGTTCAAGGCTGACCGCCCGAACCAGCTCTGGGTCTCGGACTTCACCTATGTCTCGACTTGGCAGGGCTGGCTCTATGTGGCCTTCGTGATTGATGTGTTCGCACGCCGGATTGTGGGCTGGCGCGTCAGCCGCCGCATGACCACGGACTTCGTGCTGGATGCGCTGGAGCAGGCGCTGCATGCCCGTCGATTCGATCGCTCAGGTGACCTGATTCATCACAGCGACCGAGGCAGTCAGTATGTCTCCATCAGCTACACCGAGCGGCTGGCCGAAGCCGGTATCGAGCCATCGGTGGGCAGCAAGGGCGACAGCTATGACAACGCGTTGGCCGAAACCATCAACGGGCTGTACAAGACGGAGGTCATCCATCGTCAGTCCTGGAAAAGCCGGGAGGCGGTCGAGATGGCAACATTGGACTGGGTTCACTGGTACAACACGAAACGACTGATGGAGCCGTTGGGTGATATCCCGCCGGCGGAAGCTGAGGCAAACTTCTACCGGCAGCAAGCAGGTCAGGCCATGGCGGCCTGACTTAAACGAAACGGCCTCCACGGAAACCGGCTTGATTCA
>NZ_AVOF01000571.1:0-1310 GCF_000465935.2 Pseudomonas sp. EGD-AK9 | reverse complement strand
AAGGCACGTCAACACCTTTCTGAAAAGAATTGCGCCCTCAGCTCTCCAGGGCCTCGCGCAGACCACTGCGCCGCTCGACCCGCCGCAGCACCGACTGCTCGAAGATGCCGGCGCGGGTCTCCACCAGGCTGAACCAGTGCCGCGCCCGGGTGATGCCGGTGTAGACCAGTTCCTTGGTCAGAACCGGGTTGAGGCTGTCCGGGAGGATCAGCGCACAGTGGGCGAACTCCGAGCCCTGGGACTTGTGCACTGTCATGGCGAACACCGTCTCCACCGCACTCAACCGGCTCGGCAGGATATGACGCAACGCGCCGCTGCCGTCGTTGCGCGGAAACACCACACGCAGTACCTGGCGCAGCGGCGCACCGAGGAACTCCGGCGGCTCGGGCAGGCGCAGGGCGATACCTATATCGCCGTTCATCAGCCCCAGGCTGTAATCGTTGCGGGTCACCAGCACCGGTCGCCCTTCGTACCAGCCATGCTCCTGCTCCAGCAGCCCACGACGTTGCAGCGCCTGGGCGATGCGCTGGTTCAGCGTTTCGACGCCCCAAGGCCCCTTGCGTACCGCGCAAAGCAACTGGAACTGATCGAAGGCCGCCAGCACCCTGCCGGCCCAGCCATCCCAGGCCTGGATATCGGCGTCCGGCGCCGGACGCTCCGCTTGCATCACCTGCAGGTAATGGGCATAGCCCTGGGCTCGGCGTTCGCCGTCCACCAGCCCCTCCAGCAGCAGACGCTCCAGGGCGCGGTCCTGCTCGCCGGCAAGACGCAGCACATGCAAGTCGTCGCTGCCGGCCGCCAGGGTGGCGCGAGCGGCCTGGGCATCGGCCTGGTTCACCGCACGGGCCAGGCGACCTATGCCGGAGGCGCCGGCGAAGCGCCGCGAGTGACGCAGCATGACGATATGCTGGGCCAGCGCCTGCTCGCCGGGCACCAGCGCCGGATCGGCCATCCGCTCGCCGGTCTGCGCCTCCAGCCAGGCGCGGGTCGCGGCGCTGTAGCCACCGGCCTCCGCATCCCGACACAAATCGCCCAGCACCGCCCCGGCCTCCACCGAGGCGAGCTGATCCTTGTCGCCCAGCAGGATCAACCGCGCATGAGCCGGCAGGGCGTCCAGCAGGCTGGCCATCATCTCCAGGTCGATCATCGACGCCTCGTCCACCACCAGCACATCCAGCGGTAACGGGTTACCGGCGTCGTGGCGGAAGTGGCGGCTGTCCGGGCGACTGCCTAGCAGACGATGCAGCGTGGTCACCGTACTGGGAATCTGCTGCCGCACGGCGTCCGCCACCGGCAGCGAGGCCACCTGC
>NZ_AVOF01000570.1:0-1311 GCF_000465935.2 Pseudomonas sp. EGD-AK9 | reverse complement strand
GCCAGGGCGCCGCTGACGAACCAGGTGCGCCCGCCGTCGAAGGCGATGCCGCGACCGTCGCCGGCCTGACGCTCGATACTCAGTTGCTGCTTCTTGCCCACCGGCACCTGGGGAGCGCGGCTGCCGCCACTGGGTTGAAAGCGCAGACCGGAGCTGCGTTTGGCCATGAATTAATGCTCTGCCGCGGGTTCGTCGTAGACGCCGGTGGACAGGTAGCGGTCGCCGCGGTCGCAGATGATCGCCACCATCACCGCGTTCTCCACCTCGCGCGACAGGCGCAGCATGGCCGCCACCGCACCGCCGGAGGACACGCCACAGAAGATCCCCTCTTCCCGCGCCAGGCGACGCATCACGGTTTCCGCCTCGACCTGGGCCATGTCGATGACGCGGTCGACGCGCTCGGCCTGGTAGATCTTCGGCAGGTATTCCTGCGGCCAGCGGCGGATGCCGGGGATGGCCGAGCCTTCCTGCGGCTGCAGGCCGACGATCTGCACCGCCGGGTTCTGCTCCTTGAGGTAGCGCGACACGCCCATGATGGTGCCAGTGGTGCCCATCGAGCTGATGAAGTGGGTGATGCGCCCGTCGGTCTGCTGCCAGATTTCCGGGCCGGTGCCGACGTAGTGGGCCTCGGGGTTGTCGCCGTTGCCGAACTGGTCGAGCACCTTGCCGCGACCGCCGCGCTGCAGGCTCTCGGCCAGGTCGCGGGCGCCTTCCATGCCGTCTTCCTTGCTCACCAGCACCAGCTCGGCGCCGTAGGCGGTCATCGCCGCCTTGCGCTCGGCGCTCATGTTGTCGGGCATGATCAGCATCATCTTGTAACCCTTGATCGCCGCCGCCATGGCCAGGGCGATGCCGGTATTGCCGCTGGTGGCCTCGATCAGGGTGTCGCCGGGCTGGATGTCGCCGCGCAGCTCGGCGCGGGTGATCATCGACAGCGCCGGACGATCCTTGACCGACCCGGCCGGGTTGTTGCCTTCCAGCTTGACCAGCAGGTTGTTGGAGGTGTCGCCCGGCAGGCGCTGCAGGCGCACCAGCGGGGTGTTGCCGACGCAATCGGCGATGGTGGGAAAGTGCAGGGTCATGGGTCGCTCGAATCCGGACTGCCGCGAAGGGCCATCATGATACGCCTAACCCGCGACGGCATCACGCCATGCTGTCGCGCAAGAGCTGCAGAGGGCGCGCGAGGCGCCCGGACTCAGGCGGCCGGCAGCTGAAAATGCACGCGTAACCCGGGCGCGCCGTTCTCCGCCCAGATGCGCCCGCCCTGCCCGGCGATGGCGCTGCGGGCGATGCTCAGGCCGAGGCCGAAAC
>NZ_AVOF01000569.1:0-1312 GCF_000465935.2 Pseudomonas sp. EGD-AK9 | reverse complement strand
CCCTGGCCTGGGCGCTGGCCGCGCGTGCCTGGCGCATCGCCCCCGATGAGGCCCTGGCCGCCTGGCTCTGGGGCTGGCTGGAAAACCAGCTGGCGGTGCTGATGAAGACCCTGCCGCTGGGCCAGCAGGCCGCCCAGCGCCTGACCAGTAGCCTGCTGCCGCAGCTCGAGGCGGCGCAACGCCAGGCCGAAACCCTAACCCCCGAACACTGGGGCAGTGCCGCCTTCGGCCTGGCCCTGGCGAGCATGGCGCACGAGCGCCAGTACTCGCGTCTCTTCCGCTCCTGACGAGGAACAACAGATGAACAGCCAACCCCTGCGCGTCGGCATCGGCGGCCCGGTCGGTTCCGGCAAGACCGCCCTGACCCTGGCCCTGTGCCGCGCCCTGCGCGAGCGCTACAACATCGCCGTGGTCACCAACGACATCTACACCCAGGAAGACGCCCAGTTCCTGGTGCGCAACGAGGCCCTGGAGCCCGAGCGCATCATCGGCGTGGAAACCGGCGGCTGCCCGCACACGGCGATCCGCGAGGACGCCTCGATCAACCTGGAGGCGGTGGAGCAGCTCAACCGGCGTTTCCCCGGCCTCGACCTGATCATCGTCGAATCCGGCGGCGACAACCTCTCGGCCACCTTCAGCCCCGAGCTGTCCGACCTGACCCTGTACGTGATCGACGTCTCCGCCGGCGACAAGCTGCCGCGCAAGGGCGGCCCGGGCATCTGCAAATCCGACCTCTTGGTGATCAACAAGGTCGACCTGGCGCCGCTGGTCGGCGCCTCGCTGGAGGTGATGCAGCGCGACACCCTGAAGATGCGCGGCGACAAGCCCTTCGTCTTCAGCAACCAGAAAATCGGCCAGGGCCTCGACGAGATCATCGCCTTTATCGAACGCCAGGGCATGCTCACGGCGGCCTGATTCCACCTCAAGGAGATCCACATGAATCTGCGCAAAACCCTCTATGCCCTCGCCCTGTTCTGCACCCCGGGCCTGGCCTTCGCCCACGCCGGCCACGACCACTCCGGCGTGCTGGCCGGCCTGGCGCACCCGCTGCTGGGCCTCGATCACCTCCTGGCGATGCTCGCCGTCGGCCTGTGGGCCGCGCAGCAGAGCGGTGCGGCGCGCTGGGCGCTGCCGGCCACCTTCGTCGCCAGCATGCTGTTCGGCGGCCTGCTCGGTTTTGCCGGCGTGACCATCCCGCTGATGGAAACCGGCATCGCCGGCTCGGTACTGGCCTTCGGCCTGCTGGTGGCGGTGGCCGTGCGCCTGCCGATGGCCCTGTCCATCGCCCTCACCGCCCTGTTCGCCCTGACCC
>NZ_AVOF01000568.1:0-1326 GCF_000465935.2 Pseudomonas sp. EGD-AK9 | reverse complement strand
ACTGGCTTCGTTGACCGCTTATACATCAAGCTTATGGTTAATGGCGCCTTTTGGGGCAAGCTGTGTGCTCGTCTTCAGCGCTTGGAATGCTCCATTATCACAACCGAGAAATGTGATTGGCGGCCATTTTATTTCCGCGCTTACCGGGATTGTTGTCCTTCACATATTCGGCGCCCATCCATGGACCTTTGCATTGGGGACAGGGCTTGCCATTTGCTTGATGATGCTGACCAAAACCACTCATCCTCCTGCCGGCGCCGACCCGATTGTTGTCATTCAAGGGGCATATGCTTGGAGTTATTTAGTATTTCCCGTGCTCATTGGGTCTGTCATCATCGTGATCATTGCTCTCATTATTAATAACTTACGAAAAAATCGCCAATACCCCGCCTTTTGGCTATAAAGTTTCCGTTTTTTCAAAACAAATGTTTCAAATGAGATAGGAAATGGGTACTAATCTATTAACTTTGTTACATATTTTTAGATACTCATTGGCTCAACAACTGAGGAGGAGACATTTGTGAAGAAAGACACAAGGAAATATATGATCTACTTTTTCGGCGCTTTAGGGGGACTGCTATATGGTTACGATACAGGTGTTATCTCCGGAGCACTCCTGTTTATCAATAACGATATTCCTTTAACGACATTGACAGAAGGATTGGTTGTCAGCATGCTGCTCCTTGGCGCGATTTTCGGTTCTGCCTTGAGCGGCACATGCTCAGACCGCTGGGGCAGGAGAAAGGTTGTATTTGTCCTTTCCATCATTTTTATTATCGGTGCGCTCGCTTGCGCGTTTTCTCAAACAATCGGCATGCTGATTGCATCTAGGGTGATTCTCGGTTTGGCCGTCGGCGGTTCAACGGCGCTTGTGCCCGTGTATCTTTCCGAAATGGCACCGACAAAAATTCGCGGGACACTCGGCACAATGAACAACTTAATGATTGTCACAGGAATTTTGCTCGCCTATATTGTGAACTACCTGTTCACACCGTTTGAAGCGTGGCGCTGGATGGTCGGTCTGGCCGCAGTGCCTGCCGTGCTTCTATTAATCGGCATCGCGTTCATGCCAGAATCGCCAAGATGGCTCGTGAAGCGCGGCCGTGAAGAAGAAGCGAGACGAATCATGAACATCACTCATGATCCCCAAGACATCGAAATGGAATTGGCAGAGATGAAGCAAGGGGAAGCAGAGAAAAAAGAAACGACACTCAGCGTCCTAAAAGCCAAATGGATTCGCCCCATGCTTCTGATTGGCGTCGGCCTAGCTATTTTCCAGCAGGCTGTCGGCATTAACACGGTCATCTACTACGCGCCGACCATTTT
>NZ_AVOF01000567.1:0-1327 GCF_000465935.2 Pseudomonas sp. EGD-AK9 | reverse complement strand
GCATGCCCCCGCGAGCAGCGCGCGGGCGGCGTCGGCTCAGTGGGGGTGCTGGAACTGCGCCGCCAGTTCGCGCAGCGCCACTTCGGCGGCTAGCACCTTGCTCACCGCGTCGTCGGCCTTTTCCCGGCTCAGGCCCAGGGCCTCGAACAGTTCATCGGGAATCTCTTCCTGCGGTCCGGCGCCGATGCCGCGGTTGCGCAGCAGGCGCACGGCCAGGCACACCAGGTTGGCGAAGGCGGCGTGATCGCCGGCGTAGCTGGGGTCGTGCTGGAAGCGCAGGGCGCAGGCCAGTTCCTCGGGCATGTCCCAGTGGCGCATCAGCCAGGCGCCGATCTGTTCGCGGGTGATGCCCAGCAGGTGCTGCTCGATATGGCTGGCCGGCAGGTGAGGGTTGACCTCCAGGTGCCGGCAGATCAGCGAGAAATGCGGCGGGAACACGTGCGCCAGGACCAGGTAGCCGAAGTTGTGCAGCAGCCCGGCGAGGTAGGTCAGGCCGGCTTCCGGGCGCTGCGCGCGGGGCATGGCGCGGGTCAGGCCCTCGATCACCGCGGCGCTGTAGATCGCCTGCTGCCAGTAGGGCGTGGCGTGCTGCGGCTGGTCCTTGGGCAGGCTGAGGGTCTTGCCCAGGGCCAGGCCGAGCGCCAGGTTGATCACCAGGTCGAAGCCCAGCACGCGGACGATGGCGTCCTCCACCGAGCGGATCTTGCCCGGCGCGGCGTAGTAGGGCGAGGCGGCCCAGCTGACCACCTGGGCGGCCAGCGCCGGGTCGGTCTCGACCACGCCGGTGATGTCGTCCACCGTGGCGTCGGGGTCGACGCGCAGCTTGATGATCTTCTGCGCGGTCTCCGGCAGCGGCGGAATCTCGATGGTTTCCTCCAGGCGCTGCTGGATGCGCCGCGCGGTGAAGGCCTGCACCGCCTGGGTGATCTCGGCGCGGTCGTCGTCGGGGCGGTCGAGGTTCGGCCTGATCGCGCTGAGCGGCTCGCCGAAGCGCGCCGCGCTGGCCTTGCTCAGCAGCGTCTTGTAGGCCTCGGTGGGAATCTCCAGCAGCACGCCGGGCTGGCCGGATTCCACCAGCAGGCTGGGCACCTGCAGCAGGCGCTCGTCGTACAGGCAGGGCGAGCTGGTCAGCGGCGGCAGACCGGGCAATAGCGCCAGGCTGTGCTTGCCGAGCATGCGCTCCAGGCGCTCCGGCTTGACCGCGGTGAGCTGGCGCCCGGTGAGTTCGGCCAGGCGGCCGAGGTCGAGCAGCTGGCTGCGCGGGTAGAGCACCAGCAGGGCGCCCACGGCATCCTCCAGCAGCACCGCCTGCAGGCGGGCGGCGGCC
>NZ_AVOF01000566.1:0-1328 GCF_000465935.2 Pseudomonas sp. EGD-AK9 | reverse complement strand
CATAATGCGCCGATCATCCCGGCGCAGTTTTCCATGAGCACGACCCCCGCCTCCCCGCGACGCCCCCGCTGGCGCAGCCTGCTGCTGCTGGCGCTGCTGCTCGCGCCGCTGCTGTGGCCGGTGCACTACCTGGCCGAGCGTTACTACCGCGAGGTGCTGATCGAGCAGAACCGGCAGACCCTCGACCTCTACGTCGCCAACCTGCTCGGCACCCTGCGGCGCTACGAGGTGCTGCCGCAGATCCTCGGCGACCTGCCGGGGCTGCGCGCCGCCCTGCATGCCCCCGACGACCCCGCCGTGCTGGACAGCGCCAATCGCCTGCTGACGCGGGTGCGCGAGCAGACCGGCGCCGACGTGATCTACCTGATGACCCCGCGCGGCGTCACCCTGGCCGCCTCCAACTGGGACAAGCCAGACAGCTTCGTCGCCGGCAACTTCGCCTTCCGCCCCTACTTCCGCGAGGCGCTGGCCGGGCGCCTGGGGCGCTTCTTCGGCCTCGGCACCACCTCCGGCAAGCGCGGCTACTACTTCGCCTACGCGGTGCGCGAAAACCAGCAGAACATAGGCGCACTGGTGGTCAAGGTCGACCTCGACCACACCGAAACCCTGTGGGGCAACACCCCGGAACAGCTGCTGGTGACCGACACCAACGGCGTGGTGATCCTCACCTCGCGCCCGGACTGGCGCTTCCACGCCAGCCGCCCGCTGGATCGCGTCGAGCAGGCCGCCATCGCCGCCAACCAGCCCTACCCGACCCAGGCGCCGCCGGCGCTGAACCTCGACCCCGGCGCCTGGCTGACGCAGAGCCGCGCACTGGAGGAAACCGGCTGGACGGTGAGCATCCTCGCCCCGCGCATCCTCCTCGATCGCCCGGTGCGCAGCGCCGTGGCGGTCGGCGCCGCCGCCCTGCTGGCACTGCTGCTGCTGCTCGGCCTGCTGATGCAGCGTCGTCGCCACTACCTCGAACGCATCGCCCTCGACAGCCGCGCCAAGGCCGAACTGGAGCAGCGCGTGGCCGAACGCACGCATGACCTGGAGCTGCTCAACAGCCGCCTCAAGCAGGAGGTGCTGGAACGCGAACAGGCGCAGCAGGAACTGGTGCGCGCCCAGGACGAGCTGGTTCAGGCCGGCAAGCTGTCGGCCCTCGGCACCATGAGTGCGAGCATCAGCCACGAGCTCAATCAGCCGCTGGCGGCGATCCGCAGCTACGCCGAGAACGCCGCCACCCTGCTCGACCACCAGCGCGGCGAGGACGCCCGCGCCAACCTCAAGCTGATCAGCGAACTGACCGAGCGCATGGCCTCGATCATCGCCCACCTGCGCGCCTT
>NZ_AVOF01000565.1:0-1332 GCF_000465935.2 Pseudomonas sp. EGD-AK9 | reverse complement strand
GGACGGCGCGCTGCAGTTCGATCGGCCGGTCGACCAGTAGGCCTCGGCCTCCCGCTTACTGGCGCGCGTCGGCGCCGCTCAATACTCGTCTTCGGGCAGGCTGGCGAGAATATGCCGGTAGCTGGCCATGCGCTGCGGCTGGATGCGTCCTTCCTCCAGGGCCAGGAGCAGCGCGCAACCCGGCTCGCGGTCGTGCTTGCAGTCGCGGAAGCGGCAGCGCCCGAGCAAGTCGTGGAATTCGATAAAGCCGGCTTCCACGTCATCCCTGCTGACGTGGCCGAGGCCGAACTCGCGGATGCCGGGCGAGTCGATCAGCTGGCCGCCGCCGGGAAAGTGGAACAGCCGCGCGGTGGTGGTGGTGTGGGTGCCCTTGCCGGTCAGTTCCGACAGCGCGCCGACGCGGGTATCGACCCCGGGCAGCAGGCTGTTGACAAGCGACGACTTGCCCACCCCGGACTGGCCGACGAACACGCTGACGTGGCCGTCCAGGCGCTTCTTCAGCTGCTCCATGCCGTCGCCCTGATGAGCCGAGACCTCCAGCAGCGGGTAGCCGAGCTGGCGGTAGACGCCGAGCAGGGCGTTGAGCGCCACCTCGTTCTTGGTGTCGATCAGGTCGGCCTTGTTCAACAGCAGCAGCGGGCGGATGCCGGCATGCTCGGCGGCCACCAGGTAGCGGTCGATCAGGTTGGCGTGCGGCTCGGGCAGCGGGGCGAAGACGATGACGATCTGGTCGACGTTGGCCGCCACCGGCTTGAGCGCGCCGCGCATGTCCGGCCGGCACAGCTCGCTGCGCCGCGGCAGCTGGGCGACTATCACGCCGTCGCCCTGGTTGCCGGCGCGCCACACCACCTGGTCGCCGGTGACCAGCGCCGGCAGGTTGGCGCGCAGGTGGCAGCGGAAGGTCTGGCCAGCCAGCTCGCCCTGCAGCGCCTCGATCTCCACCTGTACGCCGAAGTGGGCGATCACCAGGCCGGTCTGCTCCGGGCCCAGGTCGCCGCCTTCCAGGGCCTCGACGGCGCGCGATTCGCGCTTGGCGGCGCGGGCCGCGCGTTCGCCCTGGATCTTTTCG
The DNA here is from genome assembly GCF_000465935.2 of Pseudomonas sp. EGD-AK9. Lineage (NCBI taxonomy): Bacteria > Pseudomonadati > Pseudomonadota > Gammaproteobacteria > Pseudomonadales > Pseudomonadaceae > Pseudomonas > Pseudomonas sp. EGD-AK9. The sequence goes on along the minus strand of NZ_AVOF01000565.1, from coordinate 263 downwards.
ATGCGCCAGCTCTGGCGGCGGTTGAGTTGGCGTTTGGCCATGGGGATTCCGAGTGGGTAGAGTTGCCGGGAAACAAGCCGCGCGAGTTTAGCATGGGCGCCGCGGCCTCGATTTGACCTTCAGGGGGTGGGATGGACGAGCGTGAAGGGGCGCTGCAGCGGCCTTGGCGCCGGGTAATGCTGGCCCAGGGGCTGGCCGTCGTCCTGCTGCTGGCGGCGGTCTACGGGCTGGCGCTGCTGTCGCCGCTGCGCCTGCCGCTGTGG
>NZ_AVOF01000564.1:0-1342 GCF_000465935.2 Pseudomonas sp. EGD-AK9 | reverse complement strand
CTACATCCTCGCCTGGGTCGCGGAAATACAGCTCGCCGAGGGTGGCCAGCAGCGGCTTCAAGCGGGCGAAGGGCAGGGCGATGCGCTTGCCGCCCTGCGGCAGGCTGACCAGCAGGCGGTCCTCGTCGGCGCGCTGGGCCAGCGTCTCGGGGGCCAGCAGCCAGGGCGTACGGCGGATGGCCTGGAGCAGGATCGGCAGCAGGCTCAGGCGCTGCCCCTCCACCTCGATGCCCAGCTCCAGGTCGAACCAGTTCTGCTGCGGGTCTTCCTCGACCTCGGCGTACCAGTCGTCGACCTCCGCCAGGTTGTACTGGAAGTCCGGGCGCATGTGGATCTGCCAGCCCTCGGCGCGCAGCTGCGGCAGCTGCTGCTGGACGAAATCCAGCCAGTCGCGCTCGCTGTCCAGCTCGAACGGCTCGCCGGCCTCGGCCGGCAGTGCCTCGCTCTGCCGTAGCGCCACCTGCAGGCCGAGGCCTTCCAGGCGTTTGCGCAGCGCCGCTTCCGCTTGCGCGTCGCGGATCAGGCGCAGGTTGGTGTCGGCATCGAGGCGCTTGACCAGGTCCTTGGCCGGCTTGCCGAACACCCGGTGCCCGGCGTAATCGAAGGCCAGCGCGGCGCGGTGCTGGGTCTGCTCCTGCATGCGCCCCTTGCGCGCGTCGAAATGCACGCGCACCTGGCTGCCGAGGCTCAGCTGCGGGGTCGGGGCGATGCCTTCGAGGCGCTGCTCGGCCACTTCCTTGGTCGCCACGATGATCTCGGACAGATCGCCGCCGCCGCGCTGCTGCGCCTCCAGGGTGAGCAGGGCGGCGACCACGTGCTTGCAGTTGAAGCCCACCGGGCAGTTGCAGTGGCCGGTGACGCTCCAGCGGCGGCCATAGGGGTGCAGGGTGATGCGCTGCTGGTAGGTGTGCCCGGCCGCGCCGCGGCAGCTGGCCAGCAGGCTGTTGTCCTTGAGGCTGAGCAGCTTGCTGCGCTTTTCCTCGGCGTAGGCGATGCCGCGGCGCAGGTCGCCGGCGCCGAACTCGGAGCGCCAGTCCTCCTGGCGCAGCTGGTGAATATCCAGGGGCATCAGCGAAACCCCGGGGACGCAGGTGATAGGCGCATGACTCGGCCGCGGCAATGCAAAGCCGCAGATTTTCGCACAGCCGCGGCGCGATTAGCAGACGCCGCGAGGCGATTGCCGACGTGCAGTCGGCTCAGGGCTCGAAGGCGGCGCGGTACTGCCCCGGCGTCGCGCCCAGGGCCTGGCGGAAGCGATTGCTGAAGTGGCTGGCGCTGGCGAAGCCGCAGGCCAGGGCGACCTCGCCCAGCGGCAGCGCCGACTGGCGCAGCAAGTGGCAGG
>NZ_AVOF01000563.1:0-1350 GCF_000465935.2 Pseudomonas sp. EGD-AK9 | reverse complement strand
GCGTGAGCCAGGTGCAACGCAATCGTGGCGGCCTGTGGCTGGAGCTGGACGGCGGGCGGGTGTTGCGGGTGGCGCCGGCGCTGCTTGAGCAGTTCGATGTGCGCGCGCTGCAGCGCCTCGAGGGCGCGCGGGTGGAGGCGCGCGGCTGGGTGATCGACCGCCAGTCCCGCGGCGGCTTGAAATCCGCCCAGGCGCGGTGGATGCTGCCACTGACCCACCCGGCGATGCTGGAGGTGTTGCCATGATGCGAACCGTGCTTGTCTGTCTGGCCTGTGCCTGGCTGGCCGGTTGCGCGGTCAACCCGGCCACCGGGCGCAACGACTTCGTGATGATGAGCGAGCGCCAGGAACTGGATCTCGGCGCGCGCTACAACCAGGAAATCCTCAAGCAGTACCCGCGTTACGACGACGCCAGGCTGCAGGCCTATATCCAGCGGGTCGGCGAGCGGGTGGCGCGCAACAGTCATCGCAGCCAGCTCAACTATGTCTTCACCCTGGTCGACAGCCCCGACATCAACGCCTTTGCCCTGCCCGGCGGCTATATCTACATCCATCGCGGCTTGCTCGCCTACCTCAATTCCGAGGCCGAGCTGGCCGCGGTGCTCGGCCACGAGGTCGGCCACGTCACCGCGCGGCACAGCGTGCGCCAGCAGAGCCAGTCCACCGCCTGGGGGCTGCTCGGCCAGGCCGCGGCCATCGGCACCGGCATCGGCGCGGTGGGCGACCTGACCGGGGTGATGGGCAACGCCTTCGTGCGTGGCTACGGCCGCGACATGGAGCTGGAGGCCGACGGCCTCGGCGCCCAGTACCTGGCGCGCAGCGGTTACGACCCGCAGGCGATGATCGAGGTGGTCAAGGTGCTGAAGAACCAGGAGGACTTCGCCCGTGCCCAGGCGGCCAAGCGCGGCGAAGCGGTAGCGGCCGGCGGTTATCACGGTCTGTTCGACACCCACCCGGACAACGAGCGACGCCTGCAGCAGGTGGTCGGCCCGGCCCGCGCCCTGGTCGGCGAGTCTCAGGAAGTGGGGCGCGATACCTTCCTGCAGATGCTCGACGGCCTGGTGTTCGGCGACTCGGCCGCCAGCGGCATTCGTCGCGGGCGGCACTTCTATCACGGCGAACTGGATTTCACCCTGAGCTATCCGGCCGGCTGGCAGCTGGTCAATCGCCCGGACGTGCTGATCGGCCACAGCGCCGATCAGCAGGCCTTCGTCGCCATGACCCTGGAGGCGGCGGACGCGCGCCTGACGCCGGCGGAATTTCTTCGCCAGCGGGTCGGCAACCAGCGCCTGGCCGCCGGCGAAGAGCTGCGCCTGGGCGCGCTGCAGGGCTACACCGCGGTGCTGCCGGG
>NZ_AVOF01000562.1:0-17431 GCF_000465935.2 Pseudomonas sp. EGD-AK9 | reverse complement strand
GGCCGCCTGCGCCGAAGCGGCGCAGGGCGATGTGGTCAGCGCGGTGAACTTCAACGCCCCGGGCCAGGTGGTGATCGCCGGCAGCGCGGCGGCCGTCGAGCGCGCCATCGAGGCGTGCAAGGCGCGTGGCGCCAAGCGTGCCATGGCGCTACCGGTCAGCGTGCCGTCGCACTGTGCGCTGATGAAGCCGGCTGCCGAGCGTTTCGCCGAGTCGGTCGAGGCCATCGCCTGGCAGGCACCGCAGATTCCGCTGGTGCAGAACGTCAGCGCCGCCGTGGTGTCCGACCTGGCCACCCTCAAGGCCGACCTGCTGGCGCAGCTGTACAGCCCGGTGCGCTGGGTCGAGTCGATGGTGCGTCTGTCCGAGCAGGGCGTCACCGACCTGGTCGAGTGCGGTCCCGGCAAGGTGCTGGGCGGCCTCAACAAACGCTGCGTCAAGGGCGTCAACACCCACAACCTGGATACCCCGGATGCCTTTGCCGCCGCCCGCGCGGCTCTGGCCTGAGCAAGGAGAACGAACATGAGTCTGCAAGGTAAGGTCGCGCTGGTCACCGGCGCCAGCCGCGGTATCGGCCAGGCGATTGCCCTGGAGCTGGGCCGTCAGGGCGCCATCGTCATCGGCACCGCCACCAGCGCCTCGGGCGCCGAGCGCATCGCCGAAACCCTCAAGGCCAACGGCGTCGAAGGCGCCGGCCTGGTGCTCGACGTGAGCAACGACGAGTCGGTCGCCAGCACCCTGGAACACATCCAGCAACATCTTGGTCAGCCGTTGATCCTGGTCAACAACGCCGGCATCACCCGTGACAACCTGATGCTGCGGATGAAGGACGACGAGTGGTACGACGTGATCAACACCAACCTCAACAGCCTGTATCGCCTGTCCAAGGCGGTACTGCGCGGGATGACCAAGGCGCGTTTCGGCCGCATCATCAACATTGGCTCCGTCGTCGGCGCCATGGGCAATGCCGGGCAGGTCAACTACGCCGCGGCCAAGGCCGGCCTGGAAGGTTTCAGCCGTGCCCTGGCGCGTGAAGTGGGCTCGCGGGCGATCACTGTCAACTCGGTGGCCCCCGGTTTCATCGACACCGACATGACCCGCGAACTGCCGGAAGCCCAGCGCGACGCGCTGCTGACCCAGATTCCGCTGGGCCGTCTGGGCCAGGCCGAGGAGATCGCCAAGGTGGTGGCCTTCCTCGCCTCCGATGGCGCAGCCTACGTCACTGGGGCTACTATCCCCGTGAACGGCGGAATGTATATGAGCTGAATGTGACGAGCGCCTTCAGAAAACTGTCATAGTGGCTGTCTAAAATCCGTTATAAAGCTGCAACAGGTTTATAGACAGATCGTTGAAGTGTTCCTGGGGGCTCCCCGGCATTCAGCTTGAAATGCTAAAAACCCTTTCTATACACTTGGCCGCTACCAGCTAGCTGCCTGGATTTGTCCAATAGGAGTGAAAACAAGGTATGAGCACCATCGAAGAACGCGTCAAGAAAATCGTTGCCGAGCAACTGGGCGTGAAGGAAGAGGAAGTCACCAACAGCGCTTCCTTCGTCGAAGACCTGGGTGCCGACTCCCTTGACACCGTCGAGCTGGTGATGGCTCTCGAAGAGGAATTCGAGACCGAGATCCCGGACGAGCAAGCTGAGAAGATCACCACCGTTCAGGAAGCCATCGACTACGTGACCGCGCACGCGCAATAAGTCACCGTCGCTTCCCGACACGGAAAAGCCGCACTGCCCTCATCAGGCGTGCGGTTTTTCTTTACGTGCAAGGCGCATTCCGGCGCTATCAGGCAGAACAAGAGGAGATTGCTGTGTCGCGTAGACGCGTCGTGGTTACCGGTATGGGCATGTTGTCGCCGCTGGGTAACGATGTGCCGAGCAGCTGGCAGGGCATTTTGGCCGGGCGCAGTGGCATCGGCCTGATCGAGCACATGGACCTGTCCGCCTACTCCACCCGTTTCGGTGGGTCGGTCAAGGGTTTCAACGTCGAGGAGTACCTCTCCGCCAAGGAGGCGCGCAAGCTCGACCTGTTCATTCAGTACGGCCTCGCCGCCAGCTTCCAGGCGATGCGCGATGCCGGTCTGGAAGTCACCGACGCCAACCGTGAGCGCATCGGCGTGGTCATGGGCTCCGGCATCGGCGGCCTGACCAATATCGAGAACAACTGCAGGTCGCTACACGAGCAGGGGCCGCGGCGCATCTCGCCGTTCTTCGTGCCCGGCTCGATCATCAACATGATTTCCGGCTTCCTGTCGATCCACCTGGGTCTGCAGGGCCCCAACTACGCCATCGCCACGGCATGCACCACCGGCACCCACTGCATCGGCATGGCCGCGCGCAACATCGCCTATGGCGAGGCCGACGTGATGGTCGCCGGCGGCGCCGAGATGGCCGCCTGCGGCCTGGGCATGGGCGGCTTCGGCGCAGCCCGAGCGCTGTCCACCCGCAACGACGAGCCGACCAAGGCCAGCCGGCCATGGGACAAGGGCCGCGACGGTTTCGTGCTGTCCGACGGCGCCGGCGCCCTGGTGCTGGAAGAGCTGGAACACGCCAAGGCGCGTGGCGCCACCATCTACGCCGAGCTGATCGGCTTCGGCATGAGCGGCGACGCCTTCCACATGACCTCGCCGCCCGAGGATGGCGCCGGTGCCGCGCGTTGCATGGCAGCCGCCCTGCGCGATGCGGGCATCAACGCCGACCAGGTGCAGTACATCAACGCGCACGGCACTTCGACTCCGGCCGGCGACATCGCCGAGGCTGCGGCGGTGAAGAGCGTGTTCGGCGAGCACGCCTATAAGCTGTCCGTCAGCTCGACCAAGTCGATGACCGGCCACCTGCTCGGCGCGGCCGGTGCGGTGGAGGCGATCTTCAGCGTGCTGGCGATCCGCGACCAGGTGGCGCCGCCGACCATCAACCTGGACGAGCCGGATGAAGGCTGCGACCTGGATTTCGTCGCGCACCAGGCCAAGGCCATGCCGATCGAGGTGGCGCTGTCCAACTCCTTCGGTTTCGGCGGCACCAACGGTTCGCTGCTGTTCCGTCGGTACCACGGCTGATGCCGAGCTGGGTCAACGGCGCGCCCGGCGAACAGTTGCCGGTGCGCGACCGTGGCCTGGCTTACGGCGATGGTCTGTTCGAGACCATCGCCTTGCGTGGCGGGCGCATCCCGCTGCTGGCGCGGCACCTGGCGCGCCTGGCCGAGGGCTGTCGGCGCCTGGCCATTCCCCTCGACCTCGCGCTGATGGAAAGCGAGCTGCAGGCCTTTGCCGGGCAGCTCGGCGAGGGCGTGGCCAAGCTGATCGTCACCCGCGGCGAGGGTCAGCGTGGCTATGCGCCACCGCAGCCCTGTCAGCCGCTGCGTATCCTGCAGGCGGCGCCGCTGCCGCAGTATCCCGCCGCGCATGCCGAGCAGGGCGTGCGCCTGTTTCCCTGCGTCACCCGTCTGGCCGAGCAGCCGCTGCTGGCCGGGCTCAAGCACCTCAATCGCCTGGAGCAGGTGTTGGCTCGCGCCGAATGGCAGGATGCCGAGCACGCCGAAGGCTTGATGTGCGATGCCAGCGGGCGGGTGATCGAAGGGGTCTACAGCAACCTGTTCCTGGTGCGCGGCGGTGCTCTGCTGACCGCCGAACTGTCGCGCTGCGGCGTCGCCGGGGTGATGCGCGCCGAATTGCTGGAGCAGGCGAGGGCGCTCGGGGTGCCGGTGGAAGTACGCGACATCGGCCATGACGAACTGCTGGCGGCGGACGAAGTCTTTCTCTGCAACAGCCTCTACGGCATCTGGCCGGTACGGGCCCTGCAGGCGCAGCACTGGCCGGTCGGGCCGCTCACCCGTAAACTGCAGACCATCGTCCGCGATTTACTGGATATCTGATTAGTGCTACGCAAGATCTTGGTGCTGCTCGAGTGCGGCGTGCTGCTGGCTGCGCTGCTGGTGGTCGGGGCCGCCTGGCAACAGCAGAAGGCGCTGGAGCAGCCCCTGCAACTGGGCGAGGAAATGCTGCTGGAGGTGCCGTCCGGCGCCACCCCCAGTGGCCTGCTCAATCGTCTGCAAAGCGAGGGCGTGATCGACAACGCCTTCTGGCTGCGCCTGTACTGGCGTTTCAACCTGCGCGCTCCGGCCCTGCACAGCGGCGAATATCGCCTGCTGCCCGGGCAGAGCGCCAAGGACATGCTCGGCCTGTGGCAGCGCGGCGAGGTGATGCAGTACAGCCTGACCCTGGTCGAGGGCTGGAATTTCCGCCAGGTGCGCACCGCCCTGGCGCGCCAGGAGCGTCTCGAGCAACGCCTGGCCGAGCTTAGCGACGCCGAGCTGATGGCGCGCCTGGGGCTGGCCGGGCAGAACCCGGAAGGGCGCTTCTTTCCCGATACCTACCGCTACGTGCGCGGCATGAGCGACGAGGACCTGCTCAAGCAGGCCAATGCCCGCCTCGAGGCGGTGCTGGCCGAGGAGTGGGACAAGCGCGCCGAGGGCCTGCCCTATCGCGAGCCCTACGACGCGCTGATCATGGCCTCGCTGATCGAGAAGGAAACCGGCGTGCCGGAAGAGCGCGGCGAGATCGCCGGCGTCTTCGTCCGCCGCCTGCGTATCGGCATGCGCCTGCAGACCGACCCGACCGTGATCTACGGCATGGGCGAGCGCTACAACGGCCGCATCACCCGTGCCGACCTGCGCACGCCGACGCCCTACAACACCTACACCATCGACGGCATGCCGCCGACGCCGATTGCCATGGTCGGCCGCGAAGCCATCCATGCCGCGCTCAATCCGCTCGATGGCAAGTCGCTGTACTTCGTGGCCAAGGGTGACGGCAGCCACGTGTTCTCCAATACCCTGGCCGAGCACAACCGCGCGGTGCGCGAGTACCAGCTCAAGCGCCGTGCCGACTATCGCTCCAGCCCCGCACCGCGTGCGGCCGACACTCAATAAGGGCAACCCGTGACCGGTCTGTTTATCACCCTGGAAGGCCCGGAAGGCGCCGGCAAGAGCACCAACCGCGATTACCTCGCCGAGTGCTTGCGCGAGCGCGGCGTCGACGTGCTGCTGACCCGCGAGCCGGGCGGCACGCCGCTGGCCGAGCGCATCCGCGAACTGCTGCTGGCACCCAGCGACGAGCCCATGGCCAGCGATACCGAGCTGCTGCTGGTGTTCGCCGCGCGCGCCCAGCACCTGCAGCAGGTCATCCGCCCGGCGCTGGCGCGCGGCGCCGTGGTGCTGTGCGACCGTTTCACCGATGCCACCTACGCCTACCAGGGCGGCGGCCGCGGCTTGTCCGGCGAGCGCATCGCCCTGCTGGAGGATTTCGTCCAGGGCGAGCTGCGCCCCGATCTGACCCTGATCTTCGACCTGCCGGTGGAGGTGGGCCTGGCCCGCGCCGCCGCCCGTGGCCGGCTGGATCGTTTCGAGCAGGAAGGCCGCGGCTTCTTCGAGGCGGTGCGCCAGGCCTATCTGCAGCGCGCGGCGCAGGCCCCACAGCGCTACCGCGTGCTGGATGCCGGACAGACCCTGGCCCAGGTGCAGGCCGATCTCGACGCCCTGCTGCCGAGCCTGCTGGAGATCTGCCGTGGCTGACGCCTATCCCTGGCAGCAAAGCCTCTGGCAGCACCTCGCCGGCCGCAGCCAGCATGCCCACGCCTACCTGCTGCACGGCCCTGCCGGGATCGGCAAGCGCGCCCTGGCCGAACGCCTGATGGCGCGACTGCTGTGCCAGAGCCCGAACGGCCTGGACGCCTGCGGCCAGTGCAAGTCCTGCCACCTGCTGGCGGCCGGCACCCACCCGGACAACTACGTGCTGGAGCCGGAAGAGGCGGACAAGCCGATCAAGGTCGATCAGGTGCGCGAGCTGGTCGACTTCGTGGTGCAGACCGCCCAGCTCGGCGGGCGCAAGGTGGTGCTGCTGGAGCCGGCCGAAGCGATGAACCTCAACGCCGCCAATGCCCTGCTGAAAAGCCTGGAGGAGCCCTCCGGCGCCACCGTGCTGCTGCTGATCAGCCACCAGCCCAGCCGTCTGTTGCCGACCATCAAGAGCCGCTGCGTGCAGCAGGCTTGCCCGCTGCCCAGCGAGGCGCTGAGCCTGGCCTGGCTGGCCCAGGCGCTGCCCGAGTCGAGCGAGGAGGAGCGCGCCGAGCTGCTGACCCTGGCCGCCGGTTCGCCGCTGGCGGCGCTGCGTCTGCAGGGGCAGGGCGTGCGCGAACAGCGCGCGCAGGCGGTGGAAGGGGTGAAGAAGCTGCTCAAGCAGCAGATCGCCCCCAGCCAGCTGGCGGAAAGCTGGAATGCGCTGCCGCTGAACCTGCTGTTCGACTGGTTCTGCGACTGGGCGCAGCTGATGCTGCGCTACCAGCTGACCCGCGACGAGGCCGGCCTGGGCCAGGCCGACATGCGCAAGGTGGTGCAATACCTGGCCGAGAAAACCCCCCAGGCCAAGGTGCTGGCGATCCAGGAGTGGCTGCTGGCGCAGCGGCAGAAGGTGATCGGCAAGGCCAACCTCAACCGTGTCTTGCTTCTCGAAGCCCTACTGGTGCAGTGGGCAAGCTTGCCCGGACCGGGCTAGAATCGGGCATTACGCAATAGACGCCAGGAATACCTGATGAGCTTGCCACCCAATCTGGGCCCCCGTAACGGCATTTTGTCCCTGACCATCAAGGACAAGTCCGTGCTCTACGCGGCCTACATGCCCTTCATCAAGAACGGCGGACTCTTCATCCCCACCAACAAGAGCTACAAGCTCGGCGACGAAGTGTTCATGCTGCTCAACCTGATGGACGAGCCGGAGAAGATCCCGGTGGCCGGCAAGGTGGTGTGGATCACCCCCAAGGGCGCCCAGGGCAACCGCGCCGCCGGCGTCGGCGTGCAGTTCAACGATGGCGACAACACCGCCCGCAACAAGATCGAGACCTACCTGGCCGGCGCGCTGAAGTCCGATCGTCCGACCCATACCATGTAACGGCAGCCGCAGCATGGGCTGAGCGCAGCGCACCTGTCGATGTCTGGATGATGGGTATCGGCGCTACGCTGCTCAACCCATCCCGCGCCCCAAAGCCTCTCCCACGCGCCCAGCCTTCCGCTGCTTTCGATTACAATTCGGGCCTTTCCCTTGCCCGAGTTCCCCGCTGTGCTGATCGATTCCCACTGCCACCTCGACCGTCTCGACCTTACCGCCCACGGCGGTTCGCTGGACGCTGCCCTGGATGCGGCCCGCGCGGCGGGCGTCGGGCATTTCCTGTGCATCGGCGTTAGCGCCGACAACGCCGCCACGGTCAAGGGGCTGGCCGAGCGCTATGCCGATGTCGACTGCTCGGTGGGCGTGCATCCGCTGGATCTGGAGCCGGGCGCCGCGCCGGTACTGGACTGGCTGCTGGCCGAGCTGGCCCATCCCAAGGTGGTGGCCATCGGCGAAACCGGCCTGGACTACCACTACGAACCCGAATCCGCCGCGCTGCAGCAGGCCTCCTTCCGCCTGCACCTGGAGGCGGCGCGCATCACCGGCAAGCCGGTGATAGTGCATACCCGCGAAGCCCGCGCCGACACCCTGGCGCTGCTGCGCGAGGCGGCGCTGCCGCAGGCCGGCGTGCTGCACTGCTTTACCGAAGACTGGGAGATGGCCAAGGCAGCGCTGGATATCGGCTTCTATATCTCGCTGTCCGGCATCGTCACCTTCCGCAATGCCGAGGCGCTGCGCGAGGTGGCGCGCCAGGTGCCGGCCGACCGCCTGCTGGTGGAGACCGACTCGCCCTACCTGGCGCCGGTGCCGTATCGCGGCAAGCCCAACCTGCCGCAATACGTGCGCGAGGTGGCTGAATACCTGGCCGTGCTGCGCGGCGTGAGCTTCGAGGTCCTGGCCGAGCAGACCTCGGCCAACTTCAAGCGCCTGTTCCCGCTGGCCGGCGTGTAACCCGGAGGCAATCCGCGGCTGCAGGATCCCGGGTTGCACCCGGACCAGGCTTGCGCAGAGCCGCCGGGCGGCGTAGCGCGTCAACCGCGCAGGCCGATAACGGCTTCGCGGCTGAAGCCGCTGCCACGCTTATGGATCAGGGTGAATTTTCATCGGCCAAAAAAAACCCGGGTTCTGGGGGATGAATCCGGGTCAAGACCATTAGGAGTAAATCAAGGTACGCGGTCCACGGTACCTTGGCTGGCGGGGCACTTGGGGGGAGATGCCGCGCACCAGTAATCTCCAGTATTGGCCAGGATTGCCGCGCGTCCAGGCGAAATCGTGCGTTTTTTAAACAGATTTGGAATACCGCGGCGGCTGCTGAGTTCTCAGCCTCTTGCCAGCTGGCCTAGCAGCCCCAGGGTTTCCTCGATCACCTGGGCGCTGGTGTAGAAATGCGGCGAAAAGCGCACGCCTGGCCCGCGTTGTGCGCAGATCACCCCGGCGTCGCGCAGGCGCTGGTGCAGTGCCTGGTTGTCGTGTCCGGCCAGGCTGAAGGTGAGGATGCCGGCGCGCCGCTCGACATCGGCCTGGCTGTGCAGCGTCGCGCCGGGCAGGGCCTGGATGCCGTCGAGCAGCCATTGCACGCGTTCGGCGAGCAGTGCGCCGACCCGCTGCATGCCGACCTCTTCCAGCAGCGACAGGCTGGCCTCCAGGGCGAAGGCGCCGAGCATGTTCGGGCTGCCGCACTCGAAGCGCCGCGCGCTGCGCGCCGGCTGCCAGTCCTGGCGGTTGTAGTCGCCGGCGTGTTCCAGCATGTGCCAGCCGTATTCGTGCAGCTTGAGTTGATCGCGCAGCTCGCTGCGGCAATAGAACAGCCCCAGGCCCTCCGGCCCCAGCAGCCACTTGTGGCCGTCGGCCATGGCGAAGTCGCAGGCGCAGGCCTGCACGTCGAAGGGCAGGGCGCCGAGCTGCTGGATGGCGTCCACGCAAAACAGCACGCCGCGCGCGCGGCAGCCCTGGCCGAGGCGCGGCAGGTCCAGGCGCAGGCCGCTGGCATACTGCACCGCGCTGATCGACAGCAGTCGGGTTCGCGGCCCGATGGCCTGGAGCAGGGCGGCCTCGGCATCGACGCCGCGCAGGCTGACCTCGATCACCTCCACCCCCAGCGGCGCCAGGGCCAGCCAGACCACGCGGTTGGAGGGGAATTCCTCGTCGCTGATGATCACCTGGTCGCCCGGGCGCCAGTCGAGGCCGAAGGCGACGAAGGACAGGGCCTCGGAGGTGTTCTTGACCAGTGCGATATCGCCGGTGCTCGGTGCATTCAGCAGGCGCACCAATCGTTCGCGTAGGCTACGCTCCAGTTTCAGCCAGTCCGGATAATCACGCGCGCCGCTGCTCACGTTCGCTTCGGCGAAGCGCCGAACCGCGTCGGCACTGCGTTTCGGCCAGGGCGCCACCGCCGCGTGGTTCAGATAACGCAGTCCACTTTCTTGGGGAAACTCATCGTGAAACACGTACATGGTCGGATGATCCGTGCAATTTGGCCACATTTAGGCATAATACGCGGCTTCGATTTTTGACCCCACAGTCCCTTTATGCAGAAAGAACCCCGTAAGGTCCGCGAATTCCGTCGCCGCGAGCAGGAGATTCTCGACACAGCGCTGAAACTCTTCCTCGAACAGGGCGAAGACAGCGTCACCGTCGAGATGATCGCCGATGCGGTCGGTATCGGCAAAGGCACCATTTACAAGCACTTCAAGTCCAAGGCGGAGATCTATCTGCGCCTGATGCTCGACTACGAGCGCGATCTCAACGCCCTGCTGCATTCGGCCGACGTGGATCGCGACAAGGAAGCGCTGTCGCGTGCCTACTTCGAGTTCCGCATGCGCGACCCGCAGCGCTATCGCCTGTTCGACCGCCTGGAAGAGAAGGTGGTCAAGGGCAACCAGGTGCCGGAGATGGTCGAGCAGCTGCACAAGATCCGCGCCTCCAACTTCGAACGCCTGACCCAGCTGATCAAGGGCCGCATCGCCGAAGGCAAGCTGGAAGACGTGCCGCCTTACTTCCACTACTGCGCCGCCTGGGCGCTGGTGCACGGCGCCGTGGCGCTGTACCACTCGCCGTTCTGGAGCAACGTGCTGGAGGATCAGGAAGGCTTCTTCCAGTTCCTCATGGATATCGGCGTGCGCATGGGCAACAAGCGCAAGCGCGACTAACCCTTCCCCGCCGCGACCCCGGTCGCGGCCGATGCCCGGGGCGACCACTGTCCATAGTGAACGCGACTCGGCTCATTCAGCCGCTGGATGAACCATGTGCCGCGGCCGGTTACGGCGATATACTCCGGTTCATCCCCCCTCGGAGTCCGCCATGATCGTTGACCGTCAGGGCAGGCGCTTTCGCAACCTGCGCATCAGCTTGACCGCCGCCTGCAACTACGCCTGCACCTACTGCGTGCCGGACGGCAAGCGCCTGGTGGCGGCGCAGGACGAACTCTCCGCCGACGCCATGGCCCGCGGCGTCGCCTACCTGATCGAAGCCGCCGGCATCGAACGCCTGCGCATCACTGGCGGCGAGCCGCTGGTCAGCCCGCGCCTGGAACCCTTCCTGCGCCAGGTCAGCCAGCTCGGCCTCGACGACATCAGCCTGACCAGCAACGGCCAGCTGCTCGAACGCAAGCTGCCGCTGCTGCTGGAATGCGGCATTCGCCGCCTGAACATTTCCCTGGATACCCTCGACGCCGAGGCCTTCGCCCGCATCGCCCGTGGCGGCGACCTGGCCACCGTGCTGGCCGGCCTGGAGGCGGCGCGCGCCGCCGGGATGAAGATTAAGCTCAACATGGTGCCGCTGCGCGGGCAGAACCTCGACCAGGTGCTGCCGCTGCTGGATTACTGCCTGGAGCGCGGCTTCGAGCTGCGTTTCATCGAGCTGATGCGCATGGGCCACCTGGCCCGCGACCCCAATGCCTTCAACCAGCAGTTCGTCGGCCTGCCCGAGTTGCTGGAGCTGATCGGCAGCCGTCACGATTACGTCCAGGCCGACGCCCCGGTCGATGCCACCGCGCTGCGCTACGCCATCCCCGGTGCCGGCCATTTTGGCGTGATCGCCAACGAGAGCGTGCCGTTCTGCCGCACCTGCTCGCGCCTGCGCCTGTCGTCGACCGGCTGGCTGCACGGCTGCCTGTCGTCGAGCAACCGCCACTACGTCGGCGACCTGCTGGACAAGCCGCGCCACCAGGCCCTGCCGGCGCTGCAGCGGCTGCTGGTCAAGGCCCTCGGCGACAAGCAGGAGTTGGCCTTCTCCGGCGGCGTGACGGTGATGAAGATCATCGGCGGCTGACCCTCGCGGCTTGGCAGGCCGGCCTGGGCGGCGCTGCGCTTTGCCCGGGTCTGGCATCGCTGGTGGGCTGAAGCCCACCCTACCAGTAGGGCCCGCATTTCAATTGAGCATTCGACTGACACCCGTCGCATTGTAGGGTGGGCCGGGCGGCGATCCGCTTCAGCCCACCTTGACCAGGGCGCCGCAGGGGCGCTTCCTCAGCGTGTCGACCTTCTGCCTCCGATTCAGGAGGGGGAGTGGCTCGGCAGTCACGACTGCACTGGTTACACTGGCGCAGCCTCAGCCAACCAAGCACGGTCACCTATGTCCGCCAGTTTCCCCATCGCCTATATCGAGCCGGTGTTCCGCCCGCCCAGCGAGGCCCACTCGCTGATTCTGCCGGTGACCAACGGTTGCTCCTGGAACCAGTGCAGCTTCTGCGAGATGTACACGGCGCCGCAGAAGAAATTCCGTGCCCGCGACGAGGCCGAGGTGCTCGAGGAGATTCGCCGCGCCGGCGCGCAGCTGATCGTCAACCGGGTGTTCCTCGCCGACGGCGATGCCCTGGTGCTGCCGACGCGGCGCCTGCTCAATATTCTCGAAGCGATCCGCAGCCATATGCCCGAAGTGCGCCGGGTATCCAGCTACTGCCTGCCGCGCAACCTGCGCAAGAAGTCGGTGGCCGAGCTCAAGGAGCTGGCCGACGCCGGGCTGAAGATGGCCTACCTCGGTTGCGAGTCCGGCGACGACGAAGTGCTGGCGCGGGTCAACAAGGGCGAGACCTTTGATTCCAGCCTCAGCGCCCTGGACAAGCTTGGCCAGGCCGGCATCACCCGTTCGGTGATGATCTTGAACGGCCTCGGCGGCCAGACCCTCAGCGCCCAGCACGCGGACAACTCGGCGCGGCTGATGAATGCCGCGCAGCCGGAATACCTCTCCACCCTGGTGGTCAGCTTCCCCCTGGGCGAGGCGCGGTTTCGTGAGCAGTTCACCGATTACCAGCCGCTGACCCAGCTGCAGCTGTTCGGCGAAGTCGAGCGCCTGCTGCAGGGCCTGGAGCTGCAGCAGACGGTATTTCGCAGCGCCCACGCCTCCAACTACCTGGTGCTCAAGGGCAATCTCGGCCGCGACAAGGCGCGCCTGCTGGCGCAGGTGCGCGAGGCCATCGAGCGGCCGCAGCAGGCCGGCCTGCGTCAGGAGTGGCAGCGCGGGCTGTAGGGGGGTAGCGGCGCCAACCTCCGAACCCTCGGACACTCCCAGAGTGGCGCGCCGCGTAACCCACCAGGCGGTCTCTCCGCGTTGCGCCAATGGTGGGTTACGTGCGGGGTCATTAGGGTTTCGACATGCGCCTAACCCAGCCTACAGGGGATCGCGGCACATGGATAAGGCTGTGATCAACCGGCAATGCGACGTTGTCGCGATGCTGGGGGCAGCCCTTGGTGGCGAGCCTGGCGCAGAATCTGCATCCCTGCCTTATCCGCCGGTTTTCCGTCGCCGGCACGAGGAGGATCGATTGATGCGTAACCTGCTTCTACTGGTGGCGCTGCTGGGCCTGGCCGGCTGCATGAAGGTCAGCGACCTGGCCAGCGGCGCCGGCTATCACCTGCGCGACGCCGGTTTTCTCGACCACGGCCGCACCGAGCGCATGGCCTCGCGGCGCCTGCAGCAGGATTCCTTCATCTATATCGCCCAGGGCCATTTCGTGCCGCCGGGCCACGGTTACCCGCGGCCCAACGTAGTGGCCGAGGAGGCCTTCAACGGCTTCGTCGAATACTTCCCGCTGGTCCGCCGCGCGCGCGAGCCGCGCGGGCTGGAGGAGGCCATGGCCGAGGCGCGTGCCGCGGGCGCCCACTACCTGCTGTACAGCCGCTTCGCCTACAGCGACGACCGCATCGGCACCGTCGAGGAGTGGGAGGATCAGGAAGCGCTGGACCGTCTCGGCACCGACCGCGCGACCATCCAGCTGATGCTGATCGAAACCAACACCCGCTACCTGGTGGACACCGCACGCATCCGCAGCCGCGGTGGCTTTCTGACCTTCTACGACGCCCAGCCGCAGGACCTGATCGGCCCGCCGCTGCACGACTACGCGCGCAGCCTGCTCGGCATGGCGCGCTGACAGAGCGTCGCTGGCGCTCTGTGGGAGGGGCTTTAGCCGCGACGGGTATCCGCCGCTTGTTGTCGCGGCTAAAGCCCCTCCCACGGTGTATCCTCTTCGGTTCGCAGCAATGTGGACGAGCAAAACCATGAGCGATCCAGGCAAGGCCGGCGACCTGCTGGCGCAGATTCCCAAGGGCGAGGGCAAGGGCCTGCCACCGGTGCACCTGTGGAACCCCGACTTCTGCGGCGATATCGACATGCGCATCGCCCGCGACGGCACCTGGTATTACCTGGGCACGCCGATCGGCCGCAAACCCATGGTGCGGCTGTTCTCCACCATCATCCGCCGCGACGGCGACGACTACTTCCTGATCACCCCGGTGGAGAAGGTCGGCATTCGCGTCGACGACGCTCCCTTCGTCGCCGTGACCCTGCAGGTCATCGGTGAGGGCGAGACCCAGCTGCTGCGCTTCACCACCAACGTCGAGGACGAGGTAACGGCCGGCGCCGAACACCCGATCCGCGTCGAGATCGACCCGGCAACGCTCGAGCCTGCGCCCTACCTGCTGGTGCGGCGCAACCTCGAGGCGCTGATCCATCGCAACGTGTTCTACCAACTGGTGGAGCTGGCGGTGGAGCGCGAGATCGACGGCCAGCCCTGGCTCGGCGTGTGGAGCGGCGGGCAGTTCTATCCCATCGGGCCGCAGCCGGCCTGAGCACCTCGAGGGATCACCATGGACGAAGCCCTGCTGGAAACCGCACGCCTGCTGCTGCGCCCGCTGCGTGGCGAGGATGCCGCGCAGGTGGCGCGTCTGGCCGGTGATTTTCGCATCGCCGACGTGACCCGCAGCATTCCCCATCCCTATCCGCCGGAGCTGGCGCAGCGCTGGATCGCGCAGTGCGCGCAGGACTGGGCCGCCGGTCGCGTGGCCTGTTTCGCCATGGTCGAGCGTGCCAGCGGCGAGCTGATCGGCAGCATCGCCCTCAAGGACATCGCCCGCGGCGAGGCCGAGGTCGGCTACTGGGTCGGCGTGCCCTACTGGAGCCGCGGCTACGCCAGCGAGGCCTGCCAGGCCCTGGTCGAATTCGCCTTCGCCCGCCTGCACCTGCGCCGCTTGCACGCCAGCCACCTTGCGCGCAACCCGCAGTCCGGGCGGGTGCTGTTCAAGGCCGGCTTCCGCCACCTGGGGCTCGGCCACAGCCAGTGCGGCTGCCAGGGCGCGCTGGAGCCGGTGGAGCTGTACGAGCGAGTCGGCGACGCGTGATTCGCGCGCTGTTTATCTGCAGCCGCAACCGCCTGCGCAGCCCGACCGCCGAACAGCTGTTCGGCGCCTGGCCCGGCGTGCAAACCGACTCCGCCGGGCTGGCGGCGGATGCCGAGGTACGCCTGTCGGCCGAGCAGCTCGACTGGGCGACGCTGATCTTCGTGATGGAAAAGGCCCAGCGCAGCAAGCTGCAGCGCCAGTACCGACGCGCCCTGGCCGGCAAGCGGGTGATCTGCCTGGACATTGCCGACGACTACGCCTTTATGCAGGCGGAGCTGCAGGCCTTGTTGCACAGTCGGGTTGGACGCTACCTGCGCTGAGAACAGACGGGCGATGCCCAGTGTCAACGGCGCGGCGAATCCTTTAGGCTCAGCGGACCCTTGCCGGTGGCCTCATATGGCCATCAGGATTAGACGGCGATCTGGATATGGCCTATCAATAGCAGGCGGCGTCCACAGTTCTAGCGAAGCAGAGCCCCTATGCAGTCCCTGTATTCGAACGATGCGCCGGCGAGCGCCAATGACGAGCGATTCGATGGCCTGCTGCGCCTGGCCAGGCGGCATTTCGACGTCATGGCCGCGCTGCTGCTGACCGGTGGCGAAGGGCGACGGCAGGTGCGTGCCTGCGCCGGCCTCAGCGCCGTTCAGCTCGCCCGGGTCGGTCCGCTGGGTAACTGGGCGTGTGCCGACGGGTTGTACCTGGTGGCCGACGCGCAGCGCGACGCCAGCCTGCGCGATCACGACCTGGTGGTGGCCGCTCCCCATCTGCGCTTCCTCGCCGCCTGTCCGATGCGGGCGCCGGGCGGCGACGTGCTCGGCATGCTCTACCTGTTCGACGACCGTCCCCGCGAGCTGGACGCCGCGCAGCAGCAGGCGCTGCTCGAGTTCGCCGGTCTGGCGCTGGAGCTGCTCGGGCGCGACGAGGCGGACGCCTGGCAGCGCCAGGAGATCGCTGCCCTGCGCGACAGCGAGCGGCGCATGGCCCTGGCCATCGCCGGCAGCGGCACCGGCATCTGGGATCGCAACGTCGCCACCGGCGAAATCCACTATTCCAGCGGCTGGAAGGCGCTGCTCGGCTACGCCGACCATGAAGTCGGCAATCGCATCGAGGAGAGCTACACGCGGGTGCACCCGGCGGACCTGGACTACGTCAAGGCGACCATTGCCGCGCACCTGGAGCAGCGCACCGCCGCCTACGAGGTGGAGCACCGCCTGCGCTGCCGCGATGGCCGCTACAAGTGGGTGTGCAGCCGCGGCAAGGTGGTCGAACGCGATGGTGCCGGCAAGCCGCTACGGATGATCGGCACCACCACCGACATCACCGCCATGCGCACGCTGGCCGAGCGGCTGCAGCAGAGCGCCGCGCTGATGACCGACCTGACCAACGAGATTCCCGGCATGGTCTTCCAGTACCGGCGCCAGCCGGACGGCGCGTCGGCCTTTTCCTACGTCAGCGCCGGCGCCGAGGTCATCTGCGGGCTCAGCGCGGAGCAGCTGCTGCGCGACGCGCAGGCGTTGCCGGCGCTGCTGCATCCGGACGATCGGGCGGCCTACCTGGCATCCTTCGAGGCCTCCGCCAGGCAGCTGACGCCCTGGCGCCTGGAATTTCGCCTGCAGCTGCCGGGGCAGGCGCTCGCCTGGCGTCAGGGCGAGGCCTGCCCGCGCCGCCTGGAGGACGGCAGCGTGCTGTGGCACGGCTTCATCACCGACGTCACCGAACGCAAGCAGATCGAGGCCGAGCTGCAAGCCTTCGCCACCACGGACTTCCTGACCCAGCTGGCCAACCGCCGGCACTTCATGCAGCTGCTCGACGCCGAGCTGGCCCGGCTGCAGCGCAGCCCGGGGCAGTGCGCGACCATCCTGATGTTCGACCTGGATCACTTCAAGGCCATCAACGACCGCTGGGGCCATAGCGTCGGCGACCAGGCCCTGCGGCATTTCGCGGCCATCCTCTGCGCCCAGCTGCGCAAGACCGATGCCGCCGGGCGCATGGGCGGCGAAGAGTTCGCCGCGGTGCTCAGCGACGCCGATCTGCACCAGGCCAGGCACTTCGCCCAGCGCATCCAGGGTGAGCTGGCCAAGACCCCGATCCTGCATGGCGGAGAGCAGATCTTCCTCGCCGTCAGCGTCGGCATCTCAGCGCTGCGCGCCGCCGATGCCAGCGCCGAGGCCGCCCTGTCGCGCAGTGATATCGCCCTGTACTGCGCCAAGCGCGGCGGACGCAACCGCATCGAGTGCCACTGAGCCGCGGCGCGCTGCGGCTTAGGCCACCGGGATCGCCGGATCGGCGGCGGCCAGGGCGAGGGCGCGGTCGGCCGCGGGCGGGTAGATCCACTGGCTGTTGATCTGCTGCTTGAGCGCCTTGGCCTCGCTGCCCACCAGCTTCACCTGACGCTCCCAGCCTTCGCTGAACACCGCGCCCCAGGCGCCGAGGTCGAGGCAGGTGACGTACTTGGGCTGGCTGTAGCGCGTCGGGGCCACGCCGATCAGCTCGGCGACCGCGTTGTTGCCGGCGTGGCGGCCCAGGGCGATGGCGTGCTGGCAGGACATCACCGTGAAGTTGCCGAGCTCGTCGGTGGCCGCCCGCGCGGTATCGCCGGCGGCGAAGATCGCCGCCTGGCCCTCGACCTTGAGCCAGGCATCCACCTGCAGCCGGCCCTGGGCGTCGCGCGGCGCGGGAATCTGCGCGGTCAGCTCGCTGGCGCGAAAGCCCACGGTCCAGATCACCGTATTCGCTGCGATGCGCTGGCCGTCCTCCAGGCTCACGCCATCGGCATCGACCGAGGCCACCGAGCGGCCCAGGCACCACTCGATGCCCAGCTCGCGCGACGCCGCCTCGATCGCCGGACGAATGCCGTCGCCCAGCGCCGCGCCGATCC
>NZ_AVOF01000561.1:0-1351 GCF_000465935.2 Pseudomonas sp. EGD-AK9 | reverse complement strand
GCCGCCGGCATGCTCGGTTGGGACGCACTGCTGGCGCACGCCGAGGCGGTCGGCGCCGAGCAGCTGCGCGCCTGCAGTGCCCAGCTGCAGTTCGACGAGCCGATCAACATCCAGTACACCTCCGGCACCACCGGCTTTCCCAAGGGCGCGACGCTGAGCCACTACAACATCCTCAACAACGGTTACATGGTCGGCGAGAGCCTGGGCCTCACCGAGCACGACCGCCTGGTGATCCCGGTGCCGCTGTACCACTGCTTCGGCATGGTGATGGGCAACCTCGGCTGCCTGACCCACGGCAGCACCATGATCTACCCGGGCGACGCCTTCGACCCGCTGACCACCCTGCAGGCGGTGGCCGAGGAGCGCGCCACGGCGCTGTACGGCGTGCCGACCATGTTTATCGCCGAGCTGGATCACCCGCGCCGCGGCGAGTTCGACCTGTCCAGCCTGCGCACCGGGATCATGGCCGGGGCGACCTGCCCGATCGAGGTGATGAAGCGGGTGATCGGCGAGATGCACATGGCCGAGGTGCAGATCGCCTACGGCATGACCGAGACCAGCCCGGTGTCGACCCAGACCGCGGCGGACGACGACCTGCAGCGCCGCGTGGCCAGCGTCGGGCGCACCCAGCCGCACCTGGAGAGCAAGGTGGTCGATGAGCACGGGCGCATCGTCGCGCGCGGGCAGATCGGCGAGCTGTGCACCCGCGGCTACAGCGTGATGCTCGGTTACTGGAACAACCCCGAGGCCACCGCCGAGGCGATCGACGGCGCGCGCTGGATGCACACCGGCGACCTGGCGGTGATGGACGAGGCGGGCTACCTGAGCATCGTAGGGCGCAACAAGGACATGATCATCCGCGGAGGCGAGAACGTGTACCCGCGCGAGATCGAGGAGTTCCTCTTCGGTCATCCGGCGGTGGCCGACGTGCAGGTGGTGGGCATTCCCGACGAGCGCTACGGTGAGGAGATCGTCGCCTGGATCAAGTGCCACCCCGGCCAGGCGGTCGACGACGAGCAGCTGCGCGAGTTCTGCAAGGGGCGCATCGCCCACTTCAAGGTGCCGCGGCATTTCCTCTTCGTCGACGCCTTCCCGATGACGGTGACCGGCAAGGTGCAGAAGTTTCGCATGCGCGAGATCAGCATCGAGCAGTTGAGCAAGGCCGGCTGAGGCGCGGCGGCGATTGCCCGCGCGCCGGGCGCCTGCCACAGTGCGCGTCCCACGTCCCCACCGGCAAGGAGCACGATGAGCGCCAGCAGCGAGAAGGGCACCATCTCCGTCCATCTGGTGGCCGAGGCGCTGCTCGAGTGGCGGCGCCGCGGTCTGCCCGACGAGCCGCTGCTGGAGCAGG
>NZ_AVOF01000560.1:0-1357 GCF_000465935.2 Pseudomonas sp. EGD-AK9 | reverse complement strand
TGCAGTTCGCCGCCAACCTGGAGCGGGTCGGCGTCGCCGCCTACCGCGGCGCGCCGGCGGCCGAGAACGTCAGCGGCAGCGTGTCGGGGAACCCGTTTCAGGGCGAGCTGCGCCTCAATAGCGAGAATTTCGCCCTGCACCTGGATCAGCTGTTCCCCACCCCCTGGCGTTACCGCCACGCCCAGGCGCGGCTGAGCTGGGCCTGGAACGACGATGGCCTGACCCTGGCCAGCCCCTATATGCGCCTGGACGGCGAGGAAGGGCAGCTCGCCGGCGACATGCTGATCCGCCTGCGCCGCGACCCCGACGCCGAGGACTACATGGACCTGCGCGTCGGCCTGCGCGACGGCGATGCGGCCTACACCGAGAAGTACCTGCCGACCCGCTCGCCGGGCATGAGCGCCGAACTGAGCCGCTGGCTGCAGAGCGCGATCCGTGCCGGCAAGGTGGAGGAGGGCTACTTCCAGTACCAGGGTTCGCTGAACAAGGGCGCGGCCATCACGGCGCGCAGCCTCAGCCTGTTCTTCCAGGTGGCAGAGGCCGAGCTGGCCTTCCAGCCCGGCTGGCCGGCGCTGCGCGAAGGCCGCGGCCAGGTGCTGATCGAGGACGACGGCGTGCGCGTGCGCCTGCAGCAGGGGCGCCTGCTGGACAGCCAGGTGAGCGCGGTCAGCGCCGCTATCCCGCTGCTGCACAACGGCCAGCCGCCGCGCCTGCAGCTCGACGGCGAGGTGAGCAGCAGCCTGGGCGACGCCCTCAAGCTGCTGCAGGAGGCGCCGCTGGGCACCGCCGAGCTGTTCGCCGGCTGGCAGGGCGAGGGCCCGCTGGCCGGGCGCCTGCAGCTGGACATTCCGCTGGCCAAGGGCGCGCCGCCCGGCGTGGTGGTGGACTTCGCCACCGAAGGCGCGCGCCTCGAGCTGGTCAATCCCGCCCTGCAACTGAGCCAGATCCAGGGGGCGTTCCGTTTCAACAGCGCCAGCGGCCTGAGTGCGCCGGACGTGCGGGCCCAGGTGTTCGGCCGCCAGGTGCGCGGCAGCATCAGCGCCGAAGGCGCGCGGGGACGGACACGCACCCTGTTCGATCTGCGCGGCCAGGCCGAGGTGGAGACCCTGCGTCAGTGGCTAGGCATCGAGCAGAGCCTGCCGCTCAGCGGCCTGCTGCCCTACCGCCTGCGCCTGACCCTGGACGGCGACGACAGCCAGCTGCGCGTCGACTCCAATCTCAAGGGCGTGGCCATCGACCTGCCGCCGCCCTTCGCCAAGGCGGCCGGCGAGGAGCGCTACGCCGACTGGCGCATGACCCTGGCCGGCCGCGAGCGGCGCTACTGGCTCGACTACCAGAACCTGGCCAGCCTGGCCCT
>NZ_AVOF01000559.1:0-1374 GCF_000465935.2 Pseudomonas sp. EGD-AK9 | reverse complement strand
GCCTGGGCCAGGTCGTCGGCCTGCTGCGCGCTGACCAGGGCGAACTCCTCGCCGCCCAGGCGGCCCAGCAGCATCTGCGGAAGGGCTGCGGACAGGGCGCGGGCGAACACCACCAGGGCGCTGTCGCCGCTGGCATGGCCGAAGCCATCGTTGATCTGCTTGAAGTGGTCGAGGTCGAGCATCGCCACGCTGACTTCACGGCCCTCGCGCTGCGCCTGCTGCAGCAGCTGCAGACCCTGCTCATAGAAGGCGCGGCGGTTGTTCAGACCGGTCAGGGCATCGAACTGCGCGGCCTGTTTCAGCGCGCGCAGCAGGTCGCGGCGCTCGAGGGTGGACATCACCCGGCAGTTGAGCTCCTCGGGGCAGAACGGCTTGCGCAGGAAGTCATCGGCGCCGTGCTTGATGAACTGCGCACTGAGCGAGCCCTTGGCGTCGGCGGACAGGCCGATGATGATCAGCTCGTGGCGTTTCATCTTCTGCCGCAGCAGCTTGACCAGCTCGAAGCCGCTGATGCCGGGCATGGCGTGGTCCAGCACCAGCAGGTCGATGTCCGGCTGCTCGGCGAGCAGGCGCAGGGTCTCCTCGCCGTCGCGGGCCTCGAGTATCTGGTAGCGGTGCGGGGTGAGCACGTGGCGGATGTAGTGGCGGGTGGCCTCGGAGTCCTCGGCGATGAGGATCTTGATCTTCGCGTTGTGCTCCAGGCGGTGCAGCAGGCGGAAGGCGTACTCGTAGGAGTGCTGGCTCTCCTTGAGCACGTAGTCGACCACGCCCTTCATCAGCAGCTCGTCGCGGCGCTGCTCGTTGTAGCTGCCGCTGAGCACGATGCACGGCAGGCGGTAGCGCATCACCAGGTCGACGCTCTCGCCGTTGGGCGCATCCGGCAGGTGCAGGTCGACGATGGCGGCGAAGAACAGCCCGGCGGAGGTCTCCAGCATCACCTCGGCCTCGGCCAGCGAGGCGCAGAACACCGGCTGCAGCGTCGGCTCCTGGCGGAACAGGTGCTCGAGAATCTTCAGCACCAGCGGACTGTCTTCGATGACCAGGATATTGCGCATCCCTATTCCTCTCCTGGCGGGCCTGCTAGAGCAGGCGTACGCGTAACGTGCGCCCCTTGATCTTGCCTTCGGTGAGGCGTTTGAGGGCCTGTCTGGCCACGTCGCGCTCGACCGCGACGAAGGCCTGGTAGTCGAACAGGGCGATCTTGCCGACCTGGCTGCCGGGCAGCCCGGCATCGCCGGTCAGTGCGCCGAGGATGTCGCCGGGGCGCAGTTTGTCCTTGCGCCCGGCGCCGATGCACAGCGTGTGCATCGGCGGCAGCAGCGGCTCGCCGCCGGCCTTGGCCGCGGGCAGCGGGTACCAGGCCAGCGCCTTGCC
>NZ_AVOF01000558.1:0-1382 GCF_000465935.2 Pseudomonas sp. EGD-AK9 | reverse complement strand
AGCTCGTCGAGCCAGGGCCTGCGCCTGCGCGGCCGGCTCGACGAGCTGGACTGGGACGCCTGGCAGCAGGTGCGCCAGCGTCATGCGGTGAGCGTGGATGCCGAGAGCCAGCGCCTGTTCAAGGACGCCCAGCTGCGGATCGAGCGTTTCCGCGGCTTCGGCGGTGAGCTCAACGATCTGCAAGTGGGCCTGGCGCGCGAGGGCCAGGCCTGGGCCCTGCAACTGGACAGCGAACTGGCGGCCGGCCGCGTGCTGCTGGCCGATGCGGCGGAGACGCCGATTCGCGTGGAGCTCGATTACCTGCGCCTGCCGCCCGCCGATCCGGACAAGCCGGCGGATGCGCCGGACCCGCTGGCGGCCGTCGACCCGCGGCAGATTCCGGCGCTGGATATCCGCATCGGCGAGGTGCGGCGCGGCGCCAAGATTCTTGGTGCCTGGTCGCTGCAGGCGCGCCCGGAGGCGGACGGCGTGCGTTTCGACCAGCTCGATCTTGACCTGCAGGGCCTCAAGGTCGGCGGCAGTGCCGGCTGGCGCGGCGCGCCGGGGGCTACGCGCAGCTGGTACCAGGGCCGTCTGCAGGGCAAGGACCTGGCCAAGGTGCTGCTGGCCTGGGGCTATGCCCCCAGCGCCACCAGCGAGAGCTTCCGCCTGGATATCGACGGCAACTGGCCGGGCTCGCCGGCCTGGCTGTCGCTCAAGCGCTTCTCCGGCAGCCTGGAACCGGCGCTGCGCAACGGCCAGTTCGTCGAGGTGCAGGGTTCGGCGCAGGCGCTGCGGGTGTTCGGCCTGCTCAATTTCGACTCCATCGGCCGCCGCCTGCGCCTGGATTTTTCCGACCTGCTCGGCAAGGGCCTGAGCTACGACCGGGTCAAGGGGCGGCTGCAGGCCAACGACGGCCTGTTCGTCACCCGCGAGCCGATCGTGCTGAGCGGCCCGTCGAGCAACCTGGAGCTCAACGGCAACCTCGACATGCGCAACGAGCGGATCGACGCCAAGCTGCTGGTGACCCTGCCGGTGACCAACAACCTGCCGCTGGCCGCGCTGATCGTCGGCGCCCCGGCCATCGGCGGCGCGCTGTTCGTCGTCGACAAGCTGCTCGGCGACCGCGTGGCGCGCTTCGCCAGCGTGCAGTACGACGTCAAGGGCCCCATGCAGAGTCCGCAGATCAGTTTTGACAAGCCTTTCGAGAAACCCAGGTAAGCTGTCAGCCATCCGCTTCCATCCCATATCGGGTATGCCATGACCTTTGCCGTGATCCAGATGGTCAGTCAGGACGACGTGCTGGCCAATTTGACCCAGGCCCGCCAACTGCTGGAACAGGCGGCGGCCGGCGGCGCGCGCCTGGCGGTGCTGCCGGAGAACTTCGCCGCCATGGGCCGCCG
>NZ_AVOF01000557.1:0-1385 GCF_000465935.2 Pseudomonas sp. EGD-AK9 | reverse complement strand
GATGGCCGGGTCGCGCAGCGCCGCCAGATAAGCCTGCCGCACCGCCAGCTCGGCACAGGCGGCAGACAGCGCCTGCTCCAGCGGCGGATGACGCAACGCCGCCAGGGCCAGGTCGGGACTGTCGGCGTAATGGGTGGAGTTAATGGTGGAAGACATGCGCGCACTCGCCAGAGGGAAATCGGATCAGCCTAGGCGCACTGAGACCGGCTGTCGTGGCGGCGGTTCACGCTCTCGGCATGCGCAGGCGACGCACGGCCGCCTGCACTCGCCTCGCCTCAATCCAGCGCCGCTACCCGATGCCGCTCGGCCAGCCGGCTACGCCCATACAGCAGGGCGATGGCGGCCAGCGCCAGGCCCTGGGCCGACAGGCTCCAGGCGTCGGCGTGGATGCCCAGCCAGTCGAATTCGAAGAAGGCCACCGGCCGCGTGCCGAGCACCCCGGCCTCCTGCAGCGCCGCCACGCCATGACCGGCGAACACCACCGAGAGCAGGCACAGCAGCACCGCGTTGACGCCAAAGAAGGTCGCCAGCGGCAGCCTGCGCGAGCCGCGCAGGATCGCCCAGGCCAGGCCGAGCAGCAGCACCAACGCCGCCGCCGCACCGGCCAGCACCGCGCCGTGGCCCTGCGGCCCGGCCTGCAGCCAGAGGGTCTCGTAGAACAGGATGACCTCGAACAGCTCGCGATAGACCGAGAAGAACGCCAGCACGGCGAAGCCAAAACGGCCGCCGCCGCCGACCAGGCTGCTGTTGATGTAATCCTGCCAGGCCGCGGCATGCCGGCAGTCGTGCATCCACACCCCGACCCACAGCAGCACCGCACTGGCGAACAGCGCCGTGGCGCCTTCCAGCAGTTCGCGCTGGGCGCCGCTGATGTCGATCAGGTAGGCCGCCACTGCCCAGGTGGCGAGGCCGGCCAGCAGTGCCAGGCCCCAGCCGACATGCACGCTGCGCAGCGCCTGTGGCTGGCCGGTGTTGCGCAGGAAGGCGAGGATCGCCGCCAGCACCAGGATCGCCTCCAGGCCTTCGCGCAGCAGGATCAGCAGGCTGGCGAAGAAGCTCAGGCTGCCATCCATGGCGCCATCGGCCAGCAGCGCGGCGGACTTGTCCAGCTCCACCCTCGCCTGCTCCAGCGCCTGCGCCGCCTGCGCCACGCTGGCGCCGTCCTGCAGCGCCTGGCGGTAGGCCATCAAGGCGCGCTCGGTGGTCTTGCGCTGGACCGCATCGAGGTTGTCGAGGGCGCTTTCCACCAGCTCGAAGCCCTCCAGATAGGCGCCGACGGAGAGGTCGTAGGCTTGCTCCCGGTCGCCCGCGCGATAGGCCGCCAGGCTGCTCTGCAGGGTGCTACGGCTGTAATCGATCAGCGCCTGCGGGCCGCGCTGCTGCAG
>NZ_AVOF01000556.1:0-1389 GCF_000465935.2 Pseudomonas sp. EGD-AK9 | reverse complement strand
CCGGGCGCCGGAGAGGCGAGCATGGGCAGCACCCTGGTGGCGGTGCGCCTGGCGGGCGACGGGTTCGAGCTGGCCTGGGTCGGCGACAGCCGCGCCTATCGCATCGGCGCCGAGCGCATCGAGCAGCTCAGCCACGATCACAGCTGGGTGCAGGCCATGGTCGACGCCGGCCAGATGAGCGCCGAGGAGGCGCGCCAGCACCCGCGGCGCAACCTGATCCTGCAGTGCCTGGGCCAAGGCGAGCAGGCGCCGGAGGTGGGCCTGCTGCACGCCCGGCTGGCGCCCGACGAACTGCTGCTGCTGTGCAGCGACGGCCTCACCGGCGAGCTGGACGACGCGGCGATCCAGCGCTGCTGCGCCGAGGCCGAGACCCTGGAGGCGATGGTCGAGCAACTGGTGGGGCTGGCCAATAGCCATGGCGGCAGGGACAATATCAGCTGCATCGTCCTGGGCCTCGCCCCGGCTGCCGAACCGCGCGAGGCGCCGCCCCGCGGCCTGCTGCGCAAACTGTTCAAACCCCGTCAATCCTGAGCGTCAGTCCAGCCGCATGAGTCAGCCTCCGATCACCGTACCCGGTTACAGCATCCACGGTCGCCTGGGCAAGGGCGGCATGGCCGAAGTCTACCTGGCCACCGAGCAGGCGCTGCAGCGCCAGGTGGCGCTCAAGGTGCTGCTGCACCGCGAGGACCAGGCCTTCACCCAGCGCTTCATCCAGGAAGGCCATATCGTCGCCTCCCTGCAGCATCCGTCGATCATCACCATCTACCGCATCGACCAGCTGGCCGACGGTCGTCACTTTCTCGCCATGGAATACCTGGCCGGCGGCGACCTGGCCCAGTACAAGGGCCAGCGCCTGGAGCCGGCGCGCGCCCTGCGCATCGTCCGGCAGATCGCCAGCGCCCTGGCGCTGGTGCACGACCGCGGCCTGGTGCACCGCGATATCAAGCCCGGCAACATCCTGTTTCGCGACGACGGCACCGCGGTGCTCACCGACTTCGGCGTGGCCAAGCAGCTGCAGCTGGACAGCGAGCTGACCCAGTCCGGCATCGCCGTCGGCAGCCCGGCCTACAGCAGCCCGGAACAGGCGCAGTGCCAGGCGCTGGATGCGCGCAGCGACATCTACAGCCTCGGCGTGATCCTGCTGGAGATGCTGACCGGGCATAACCCCTTTCGCGGCGCCAACTACACCCAGACCCTGATGAACCAGCTGCAGCTGCAACCGCCGCCCCTGCCCGAGCCGCTGGGCGAGTGGCAGTGGCTGCTCGAGCGCATGCTGGCCAAGGACCCGGAGGATCGCTTCGCCGATTGCCACGTGCTGCTGGCCAGCCTCGACGAACTGCAGGACGCCGAGCAGGATCACACCCGCCTGAGCCCGGCGCTCGGGCCGGC
>NZ_AVOF01000555.1:0-1393 GCF_000465935.2 Pseudomonas sp. EGD-AK9 | reverse complement strand
GTCGCCGAGCAGCACCTGGCGCGCCGCCTCGGCGCCGAACAGCTGCTCCAGCTGGCCGCTGCCGCTGAGCTCGGAGCGCGGATGCACCTTGACCCCGCCCCGGCCGTCGACCAGGAACACCTGGCCGCGCTCGCCGAAGCGGAACTCGCTGATCATCTTCGACATGTCCGCCAGGTCGTAGCCCAGGCCGGACACGCCAAGGGTCTTGCCGCCCTGCTTGATGCGCTGGTTGATGAACAGGGTCGGCTGGCGCGTGCCCTTGTCGATGTCGATTTCCAGCACCCGGTCGCGATCGCCGTCGACCAGGCGATAGAACCACTGGTTCTCCGCCTGGCTACGGTCGAGGGTGCGCATCAGCCCCTCGCCGGTGGTGTAGTTGCCGCTGGCCAGGCCGACGATGGAGGTGGTCATGGCGTTCTGCTGGGCGCGCACGCCCTCCAGGTAGCGGGCGAACTCGTCGCGCCGCGCCTCGTCCTCGCCGGCCGCCAGCCAGTCCTGCACCAGGCTGTTCTCGGCGATCGAGGCGTTGGCGGTGATCGGCGCGGTGAGCACCCGCTCGAGGTCGTTGCGGATCGCCAGCACGCGCGCCGGCAAGGCCTCCTCCACCAGGTAGCGTTCGGTCAGGCGATCGACCACCGCCGAGTAGATGCCGACCACGATGAGGATGCTGGCCAGCAGGGCGGCGCCCATGCTGAGGATCAACTGCCACTGAATGCTGCGTTGCCAGAGGCGCATGGGGAGTCTCCCGCTTATTGTTGGAATCAGGACGAGCGACTGGATACAGAATTGTTCACAATTTGTAAATCCATGACCGCTGACCGGCGTATCGGCAACGCCGCGCCAAGCTTGATCGCCGCCCGGCGGTTAGCCGACAGCCGCGCAGCGGGCGGCGCACCCTGCGCGCCCCGCTGCGCTCAGCGCCAACCTGCCAGCGTCAGCAGCGCCAGCAGGCCGCTGATGCTGAAGAAGGCCAGCACGGTGGCGGCCACCAGGGCCGCAGCGCAGCGCTCCTCGAGGCCGAAGCGCTGGCCGAGGATGGGGTAGATGCTCATCATCGGCGCGCTGGCGAACAGCAGCCCGGCCACCATCAGCTGCGGCTCCACCCCCGGCAGCAGGAGGAAGGCCACCAGCAGCGCCAGCGGATGCAGGATCAGCTTGCCCAGCGCGGCCTGGGTCACGTCCGCCGCCATGCCGCGGGTCTTCAGGCCGTACAGGCTGCCGCCGATGACGAACAGCGCCACCGGCGCCGAGGCGCTGGCGAGCATGTCCACCACCTTGAGCGGCACGGCCGGCAGGCGGATCTGCAGCAACGACAGCAGCAGGCCGAGGCCGATGGCCAGGATCAGCGGGTTGCGCGCCAGGCGCAGGCCGGTTTCGCGCACCAGCGCCCAGC
>NZ_AVOF01000554.1:0-1395 GCF_000465935.2 Pseudomonas sp. EGD-AK9 | reverse complement strand
ACGCCGGCGGTTCGGCGTCCGCCTCGCGCAGTGCCTGCGGCCAGGAGCGCACCTGGTAGAGCAAGGGGCGATCCACCGGGCGCCGCCGCTGCCAGCGGAAGTCGCTCATCATGCGGCTGTCGCCCTGCGCCAGCTCGCCGACGTCGAGGGCGAACAGCCAGGGCTTGCCACTGGGCTGCATGACGATGCTGTAGTCCAGCGGCTCGCCCGCCTGGCGCCACTGCGGCGTCGCGGGCAGCTCGGCGTAGCTGGATTGCGACCAGCGCCGGCCGTCGAAGCGCTCCAGGGTCAAGGCGCGCCAGTACAGCGCGTGGCGCTCCGGTATCGGGCCGTCGAAGCTGGCGCGAAAGGCCAGCGCCGAGGAGCGGCTGAGCTCGGCGATCTCCCCCGGCTCCATGCTGTCGGACAGCCCGGTGACGCCCTTGTCGCTGGGCATCGGCAGCGACCACAGCGGGCCCATGCGCGGGAAGAACAGAAACAGCAGAACCATCAGCGGCAGCGCCTGCAGCAGCAGGCCGCCGGCCAGGCGCAGGGTCGGCCAAGGCCGCTCGGCGAAACCGCTGTGCTGCAGCCCCACCAGCGCGGCGAGCAGCGCGGTCACCGGCAGCAGGCTGTACAGCGCGGCGAGGATGCCGTCGTCGAACAGGTAGGCGGTCACCACGCAGAAGAAGCCGAGAAAGATCAACACCAGGGCGTCGCGCCGGCTGCGCATCTCCACCAGCTTGAGGACGAAGGTGGCGATCAGCAGCACCACCGCCGCGTCCAGCCCCACCAGGGTGCCGCGCGACAGCAGGATGCCGGCCAGCACCAGCAGCATCAGGCCGCCCTTGGCCCAGCCGTTGGGATAGCCCGCGCGCATGCGGAAGATCTGCACGCGCCAGGCGGCCGCGCCCAGCCACAGGGCGATCATCCACAGCGGCAGGTGCACCAGGTGCGGCAGGATCACCAGCACCTGGGCCACCAGCAGCCAGGTCAGGGCAATGCGCGGAATGCCCGGCAGTGTGCTCATGCCGGCTCACCGAACAGCGCCAGGGCGCGCAGGCAGGCGTCGCGATGGCCTTCGCCGGAGTCCGGGGCGATCACCTGCCCCGGCAGCTGCAGGCCGAACGCCTGTTGCCGCTCCGCCAGTTGCAGCACCCAGTGACAGAGCAGCGACAGGCGCAGCTCCGCATCGCCGCCCAACTGCTCGAAGTCCAGCCACAGGTCGCGCCCGCCGAGCATGGCGAACTCCTTGACCAGCAGGCCCTGGCCGCGCGAATAGGCCTTCCAGTCCAGGCGCCGCTTGGAGTCGCCCGGCTGGTAGTCGCGCAGGCCCTGGAAATCGTCGGCGCCCTGGCCGCGGGCGCGCATGCCCTCCTCGTCCTCGGCGCCCAGGCCGGCGGCCAGCGGCAGCTC
>NZ_AVOF01000553.1:0-1409 GCF_000465935.2 Pseudomonas sp. EGD-AK9 | reverse complement strand
CCAGCGTGGCGTAGCGGCCGAGCAGGGCTTCGGCGTAACGCAGCGGTTGCGGGACTTCGGCGAACATCGGCAGCACCTCAGGCGAACTCGCAGGTCACCGCCGAATCGGCGTCCAGGGTGGCGTGCACGCGCTGCAGGCTTTCGCCGGCGGCCATGGCGTCGAGCAGGCGGTCGACCACCAGCGGCTGCAGGTGCTGGTCGATCAGGTGGTCGATCAGACGGGCGCCGCTGTCGCCATGGGTGCAGCGCTCGGCCAGGTGCTCGACCAGGCCGTCGCAGTGGCTGAAGGCGAGCTGGCGACGGGCCAGGCGCTCGCCGAAACGGGCCAGCTTGAGACCGACCAGCTGGCGCAGCAGGTCGCCGTCCATGGGGTAGTAGGGCACCACGCGCATACGCCCGAGCAGGGCCGGCTTGAAGTGCTGGCTCAGTTGCGGGCGGATGGCCAGCTCCAGGTCCTCGGCCCCCGGGCGCGCGCCGCCGGCGCAGAGGCTGGCGATGCGTTCGCTGGCCAGGTTGCTGGTCATCAGGATCAGGCAGTTGCGGAAGTTGATCTCGCGCCCTTCGCCGTCGTTGGCCACGCCCTTGTCGAAGATCTGGTAGAAGACGTTCATCACGTCCGGGTCGGCCTTCTCCACCTCGTCGAGGAGGATCACCGAGTAGGGCTTCTGCCGCACGGCTTCGGTAAGCATGCCGCCTTCGCCATAGCCGACGTAGCCGGGCGGCGCGCCGATCAGCCGCGAGACGGTGTGTTTTTCCTGGAACTCGGACATGTTGATCACGGTGAGGAAGCGCTCACCGCCATACAGCAGGTCGGCCAGGGCCAGGGCGGTCTCGGTCTTGCCCACGCCGCTGGGGCCGACCAGGAGGAACACGCCCACCGGCGCATCGGACCGGTTGAGGCCGGCGGCGGTGGCGCGCATGGCCTTGTCCAGCGCCTGGATCGCCTGCTCCTGGCCGCGCACGCGCTGGCGCAGGTCGTCGGCGAAGGTGATGACCTTGGTGTTGTGCTCGCGCGCCAGCTGGCTCAGCGGCACGCCGGTCCAGTGGCTGATCACCTCGGCCACCAGGCGCGGGCAGACCTCGAAGCTGACCAGGCGCTCGCTGGCCTGAGCCGCGGCCAGCTCGGCCTGGAGGGTGCGCAGTTCGGCTTCCAGTTCTTCCAGGCTCGCACGTGGCTCGTCGGTTTCCTCTGCGGCGCCAGCAAGACGGGCGGCGGCGCACTGCTTGCGCTGCTCGAGCAGGCGCTCGGCCAGGTCGCGCTGGATCGCCCAGCGGGTTTCCACCTGCTCCAGTTCGGCGCGCGCGGCGACCAGGCGGGTTTCCAGGGCATCCAGCGCCTCGTGGTCGATGCTCAGGCCGGCGTCCAGGTCGCGGCGCATGGCCTCGCCCTGGCGCTCGCCCTCGGCGAT
>NZ_AVOF01000552.1:0-1412 GCF_000465935.2 Pseudomonas sp. EGD-AK9 | reverse complement strand
GCTGCTGGCGGCGGTTTCGCCGTCGTCGCCGGCGCGCTGCAGCGGGTCGGTCTCGATGGTGTCGGTGGCGGTCACCGCCTGGCCCATGGCGAAGGCGCTCCAGTCGCCGCGCTGGGCATAGGCCCAGGGGCGCAGGTCGAGACCGATGCCGTTGACGTCGCCGCCGTCGCGGGTGCCGAGGTCGCGGTCGTCTTCCGATTGCGCGGTGATCTTGATGTCCAGGCCGAAGTCGGTCTGGTTGTCGGTCGCCCAGGCGGTGCCGGCGGCGAGCAGGCTGGCACCGAGGCCGAGTTGGCTGACGATTCGATTGAACTGCATACGGGTGTCCTTGTTCATGGCTGGCTCGCCTGCAGGCTGTTCTGTTCGCGCCAGGCGTTGCCACGCGCCTCGCGCTCCTCTTGCAGCAGGCGCTGGGCCTCGGCCAGTTGCGCCGGGGTCAGGCGCTGGGCGATGGCATGGGCCAGCTCGTGGGTCTGCGGCGTGTTGCGCGGCAGGGCGAGCTGGCTGAAGACATAGGCATTGACCGGGTTGGGCTTGACGCCGCGGCCCTGGCTGAACATCTGCGCCAGGGCGAAGTCGGCGCTGAGCTGGCCGGCGCGGGCGGCGCTGAGCAGATGATCGAGCGCCTGTTGCGGGTAGACGTCGCCGAGGTAGCCGCGCAGGTAGAGCTGCCCCAGGTAGTAGTTGGCGCTGGGTTCGCTGGGCGCGGCCTTGCGCAGGTGCTCCTCGGCTTTCTTCGGCTCCTGCGGCAGCAGCTTGCCTTCGTAGTACAGGCGCCCGAGCAGCAGCTCGGCGCGCGGCAGGGCGGCGTCGCGGCCCTTGTCCAGGTAGCCGAGCAGGGTCTCGCTGTCGCCCTGCTGCGGGTAGTCGTAGAGCAGCCGCGCCAGGCTGACCCAGGCGGCCGGATGCTGCGGCGCGATGGCTTCGAGCAGCTCCTGTGCGCGCCCGGGCTGCGGCTGGCCGACTTCGGCGTCGGCCAGCACCTGGGCCACGGCGTCGACCCGGTTGGGCGACACGCGGCCGGCGCGGTAGTCGGCCATCAGCTGTTCAAGCAGGGCGTCGAGCTCTTCGGTGCGCCCCTGCTTCTGGTACACCGTGGCCAGCTCGACGTAGCAGACGTCGTTCGCCGCCAGGCCGGCCTGGCAGATGCGCTCGATTTCGCCCAGGTGCTGGTCGTAGCTGCCGTCGCTGCGGTAGACAAGGATTTGCGCCAGTTCGGCCTGCGGCAGTCCCTGCTGGCGCCAGTCATGGATGCGTTGCGATAGGTTCATGGCGGGGAAGTCCTGTGGGTAGAACAGGTAGAGCTCGGTCAGCGGCAGCAGCACGCCGGGCTCGCCGGCGCGGCTGGCGGTCTCCAGCAGTTCGGCCGCTTCCTGGCGCTCGGCGGAGCTGCTGCCGGGCTTGCGTGCCAG
>NZ_AVOF01000551.1:0-17491 GCF_000465935.2 Pseudomonas sp. EGD-AK9 | reverse complement strand
TTTTCCAGTCGCAGCGCGCAAGCGTTGCGAGCCGACCGCAAGGTATCGGGGCTATAGCTCAGCTGGGAGAGCGCTTGCATGGCATGCAAGAGGTCAACGGTTCGATCCCGTTTAGCTCCACCAATCACACGCAAGGCCAGCCTAGTGCTGGCCTTGTCGTTCGAAGGTTCCGTCCCCTTCGTCTAGTGGCCTAGGACACCGCCCTTTCACGGCGGTAACAGGGGTTCGAGTCCCCTAGGGGACGCCATTTTCCTTTCCGCATTTGCGGGTTTCGAGGGTTGCTTCTCCGGAGGCAGCCCTTTTTTGTGTTCGCCCTCCCTGGTGGCCGCCCTGCGGGCCGCCACTCCTCTGGGTCGCCCTGCGGGCCGTGCTTGCGGTGCTGGAACTCCCAGGCTTTTCCCGTTCCCGACTGTTTTCGCGCGTTTTGCCGACCAATGGCATGTCCCCAGGCTTGCGCTTGAATATGATGGTCGTAATATTGTGTCCATCATATCAAGGGGGCCATCATGAGCGAGCGCAAGAGCAGAACCCGTGAACGCATTCTCGCCGCCGCCGGGCGCGTGCTGGCCGAGCGCGGCCCGAGCGATCCGGCGGTGGCCGAAGTGATGGCCGCGGCGGGGCTGACGGTGGGCGGTTTCTATGCCCATTTCGCCAGCAAGGAGGCGCTGATGCTGGAGGCTTTCCGTCAGTTGCTCGGGCGGCGCCGGGCGCGCCTCGCCGAGATCGACGCCAGCCTCGGCGGGCGCGAGCGGCGCGTGCTGTTAGCGGCCTTCTACTTGTCGCGCAAGCACCGCGATGCGCAGGACGAGCGTTGCCCCTTGCCCAGTTCGCTGGGCGAGATCGAGCGCTTGCCCGAGGGCTTTCGGCAGGCGCTGGCCGAGCATGTCGAGCTGATGACGGCCTTGATGAGCGAGACGCCGGAGGAGGCCGACGCAGCGTTGGCCGATCTGGCGCTGATGGTGGGCGGTCTGGCGGTGGCGCGGGCATTGGGCCCGGGCGAGTTGTCCGACCGGGTGTTGCGGGCCGCCAAGGCGGCGGTGAACTGAGGAGAAGCCAGATGAAACAGATGACCTGGGTACGTGGCGTCAATGCGACGCTGGGATGGGTGGCTCCGCAATTGCTGGCGAGCCGCCTGCGCGAACGTTTCATGACCCCGCGCAACCTGCCGCCGCGCGACTGGGAGTTGCCGCTGCTGGCCAGCGCCGAGCGCATCACCCTGCGTTTCGGCCTGTCGGCGTTGCGCTGGGGCAGCGGGCCGGCGGTGCTGCTGATGCACGGCTGGGAAGGGCGGCCGACCCAGTTCGCCGTGCTGATCCGCGGTCTGGTCGACGCCGGCTATGCCGTGGTGGCGCTGGATGGCCCGGCCCATGGCCGTTCGCCGGGGCAGGAGGCCAACGTGGTGCTATTCGCCCGCGCGCTGCTGGAGGCGGCCAGCGAACTGCCGCCGCTGCACGCGGTGATCGGTCATTCCATGGGCGGTGCCAGCGCCCTGCTGGCGACGCAGATGGGCCTGCGCAGCGCCGCGCTGGTCAGCATCGCCGCGCCGAGCCGGATTCTCACCGTGCTGCGCGGTTTCGCCCGGCACATGGGGCTGCCGGCGGTGGCGCGCTCGCGCTTTATCCGTCTGGTGGAGGAGAAGGCCGGCATGCCGGCGGCGCATCTCGATGTGCAGCGCTATCAACTGGAGCTGCCGGGGCTGATCGTGCATGCCGAGGACGATCCGCTGGTGCCGGTGAGTGAGGCCGAGCTGATCCACCGGGCCTGGTTCGACAGTCAGCTATTGCGCCTGCCAGCGGGCGGTCATCAGCGACTGCTTGGCGACCCGCGGCTGCTGCAGGCGGTGCTCGCGCTGCTGAGCGAGGTGCGTCAGGCGCCGTCGAGGGCGCTGGCCTCGTAGCCGACCACGCGGTTGCGCCCGCCGGCCTTGGCCCGGTACAGCGCACGGTCGGCCAGGTCCAGCCAGCGTTCGCCGCAGCCGGCGTCGTCGGGGATGCCGGCGTGCAGACCGATGCTCAGGCTCAGGGCGATGGACTGGTCCTGGTACGGGCAGGGCTTGCGGGCCAGGTCGTCGCGCAGTTGCTCGGCCAGGTCGAGGGCGCCGGCCAGGTCGGTGTTGTCGAGCAGGGCGACGAACTCCTCGCCGCCGAAGCGCGCCAGCAGGTCGCTGCTGCGCAGGCGCTGCTGAATGCGCTGGGCGGCATGGCGCAGGCAGGCGTCGCCGGCGAGGTGGCCATGGCGGTCGTTGACCTGCTTGAAGTGATCCAAGTCGAGCATGAGGATGGCCAGCGGCTGCCGGCTGCGTTCGGCGCGGGCGCAGGCGCGTTCCAGTTCCTCGCTCAGGGTCTGGCGGTTGAACAGCCCGGTCAGGCCGTCGCGGCGATTCAGCTCGGCCAGGCGCAGGTTGGCGTTGGACAGCTGTTGCAGGGTTTCCTGCAGCGCCGCGGTGCGCTCCTGCACGCGCTGCTCCAGGCCGTCGCTGATCTGCGTCTGCAGCTGCAGGCGAGTGGCCTGTTCGTGGCGCAGCTGGCGCTCCTGGGCGATCAGCCGGGCCTGGGCCTGGCGTTCGGCGTTCTGCGCCTGGCGGATGCGCGCGGCCAGGGCCACGGAGAACACCGTCATCTCGATCAGGCCGCCGATCTGCTGGGCGTGCAGGGTCAGCAGCGAGTAGGGCAACAGGCCGGTGCCGGTGAGGATGCTGGCCAGGCTGGCGGCGATCAGCACGCACCAGCCCAGGGCGAACAGGCGGGCGGCGGCGTAGCCGGCGCGCCAGCGCAGCAGGGTGATGACGAAGGCGATCAGGGCGCAGGCCGCCACCAGGGCGAAGCTGCCGATCAGCGCGACCTGGTAGGGGCCGACCAGAGCCAGGCCGATCACCGCCAGGCAGCAGGCCAGCAGCGCGGCGACCACCCAGCGGTACAGCGGCGAGCCGTTGTTCAGCTCGAGCACGCTGTAGGTGAAGAAGATGCCGAACAGGGTGGCCAGCGCCGAGCTGAGCGGGAAGCTCAGCTGGTGCCAGGCCAGGGCCTCGGGCCATAGCCACTGCAGGGCGAAGCCGAGCTGGATGAACTGGTAGAGGCTGAAGCTGGCGACGAACAGGCTGTACCAGAGGTAGCTGCGGTCGCGGGTGATGCAGAAGATCGACAGGTTGTAGATCAGCATCGCCGCCAGGGCGCCGAAGAACAGTCCCTGCAGCAGCAGGCTGCGTTGCTCCAGGTGGTCGAAGGCTTCGCGGGTCATCAGGCTGGCGCTGAGGTTGGCCGAGCCGTCGGTCTGCATGCGCAGCCACAGCCGGCGCGTTTCGCCGGGCGCCAGGTCCAGCGGCAGGGCCAGCTGGCGGTGTTCGATCCAGCGCCAGGCGAAGGGGCGCTGGTCGCCGGCACGGTACACCCGGTCTTCATCCAGGCCGTAGGCGTCCAGTTGGTCCAGCAGCGGGTTGCCCACCAGCAGTATCCAGCCGAGCGAGCGCGCATGCGGGTTGTGCAGATCCAGACGCAGCCAGTAGGCGCTGCCGCCGTAGCCGAAGCTGGCGTCGCGGCGGCCGACCACCTGCCACGCCGAGTCGGGCAGGGCGCGCACCTGGGTGAAGTCGGCCAGGCCCTGCGGGTCTTGCCAGACCTGCATGTACGGGCCGGGCAGCACGCGGGCCTGGCCGCTCGGCAGCGGCAGGCTGTCCGCCCAGCCCAGGGCGGGTAGCAGGAGCAGCATCAGCAGGCGCAGGACGGCAGTCAATTGCTCGATTCTCGGGCTCGCGGGCGAGGTTGACGCATTATGGCGTGCTGGCATGACGCTATGAAAGCTCGGCGCTGCAGCGAGCGGGCAGGCGGCGTATCATTCGGGGCTTGGATGGCGTGACGGCGGGTGGCGATGCCGCTGCCCAGCGCGACAGGATTCGGGAGAGCAACGATGAAACTGTGGATGGACGAGACGCCCCGCCTGGCCGCTGCCGGCGGCCCCTGCGGCCCGATCGGCGGCGCGGAGGTACGAGCATGAGCTGGGACCTGCCCACCCCCTTCGTCATCGACCTGCAGGTGGCGGCCGAGGACATCGACGGCCTCGGCCATGCCAACAATGCGGTCTACGTCAGCTGGCTGGAGCGCTGCGCCTGGCGTCATTCGCAGTTCCTCGGCCTGGATCTGGCCGAGTATCGCCGGCTGGATCGCGCCATGGCGGTGCTGCGTCACGAGATCGACTACCTGGCCAGCGCCTACGAAGGCCAGCAGCTGCAGATGGCCACCTGGATCGTCGAGTCCGACCAGCGCCTGAAGATGGATCGGCGTTTCCAGCTGCTGCGCCCCGAGGATGGCGTGACCCTGCTGCGGGCCAAGACCACCTTCGTCTGCATAGAGCTGTCCAGCGGGCGGCCCAAGCGTATGCCGGCGGAGTTCGTCGAGGGCTATGGCCAGGCGCTGCTGGAGCGCTATCCGCTGGAGCTGTAGCCCCGCGCTAGTTGAGCAGCGGGGCGAGGAACGCCTGGCCCGGCTCGACTATCACGGCGAACTGGCGGGTCTCGCCCGAGCCGAGCAGCACCGACTGCGCCGGCCCCGGCCCGCGCCCGGCGCAGTAGCCGGCCGGGGAAATGGCCACGGCGACGCTCAGCTCGCCGCTGGGCAGGTCGAGGCTGGTGCGCTCGCCCGGGCCCAGTTTCGCCACCACCTGTCGATTGACGTAGAGCTCCACGTCGCAGGCATTCGGCGCGTTGTTGTCGCGGCTGAAGATCAGCCGCCCCGGGCCGTCGGGCGCCGGGTTCGGCGGTACCACCTGCACGCCCCGCGGCAGGGCGTCGGCAGCCTGGGCGAGGCTGCCGAGCAGGCACAGGGCCAGTAGCGAGTGACGCAGCATGCTGGATCTCCTTTGCGTTTCCTGCAGTGTGGACCATCTTGCGCCGCGCGCGCGGCGCCTTAAACTGTGCGCCCGTTTTCTCCGGACAATCCCATGCAAATCGCCCTGGCACCCATGGAGGGGCTGGTCGACGAGATCCTGCGCGACGTGCTGACCCGTATCGGCGGCATCGACTGGTGCGTCACCGAGTTCATTCGCGTCAGCGAGCGCCTGCTGCCGGCTGCCACTTACCGCAAGCTCGCCCCCGAGCTGTTCGCCGGCGCCCGCACCCGCGCCGGCACGCCGATGCGCGTGCAGTTTCTCGGTTCCGACCCGCAGTGCCTGGCCGACAACGCGGCCTTCGCCTGTACCCTCGGCGCACCGGTGATCGACCTGAATTTCGGCTGCCCGGCCAAGACGGTGAACAAGTCGCGCGGCGGCGCGGTATTGCTCAAGGAGCCGGAGTTGCTCCACGCCATCGTCCGCGAGGTACGGCGCACGGTGCCGGCGGCCATCCCGGTGACGGCGAAGATGCGCCTGGGCTTCACCGACAAGGAGGGTGCCCTGGACTGCGCGCGCGCCCTGGCCGAGGGCGGCGCCAGCCAGATCGTGGTGCACGCGCGGACCAAGGTCGAAGGCTACAAGCCGCCGGCGCACTGGGAGTGGGTGGCGCGGGTGCAGGAGGCGGTGGCGGTGCCGGTATTCGCCAACGGCGAGGTGTGGACGTTGGACGACTGGCGGCGCTGCCGCGAGATCAGCGGGGTGGACGACATCATGCTGGGGCGCGGGCTGGTGTCGCGCCCCGGCCTGGCCCGGCAGATCGCCGCGGTACGGGCCGGTGAACAACCGCAGGAGATGAGCTGGGACGAGTTGCAGCCGCTGCTGCTGGACTTCTGGCAGCAGGCCCGGCGCAAGCTGGCGCCGCGCTATGCGCCTGGGCGCCTGAAGCAGTGGCTGGCCATGCTCACGCGCAGCTATCCGGAGGCGGTGGCGCTGTTCGCCGAGGTACGCCGCGAGCAGGATTGCGCGCGCATCGATCGGTTGCTCGGCGCGGCGACGGAGCCGGCCTAGGGGCACCGCGCCAGGCTGGCGAGCAGTGCGTGAAGCTCGCTGCGCACGGCGCACCCCAAGGGATCGGCGTGGCGCCCTCGATCTGTAAACGAATTTTTCAGGCGCTTGAAAATTCTCCGGGCGACCTCAGTTAAGGGCTTGCGGGATGCCGAAGTCGGGTTCCGCACTGTGATCCCTTGCTGAATCATTCAGGAGAATTGTCATGAGCAACGTACTGTCCCTGGCCCCCCTGTTCCGCCAGTCCATCGGTTTCGACCGGTTCAACGATCTGTTCGAGTCCGCCCTGCGCAGCAACGACGGCGGCAGCTCCTATCCGCCCTACAACGTCGAGAAGCATGGCGAGGACCACTACCGTATCGTGGTCGCGGCCGCCGGTTTCCAGGACGAGGATCTCGAGCTGCAGGTCGAGCGCGGCGTATTGACCGTCAGTGGAGGCAAGCGCGAGCGCGGCGCGGAGAACGTCAGTTACCTGTATCAGGGCATCGCCCAGCGCGCGTTCAAGCTGTCCTTCCGCCTGGCCGACCATATCGAGGTCAAGGGCGCCAACCTGGTCAACGGCCTGCTCAACATCGAGCTAGAGCGCATCGTGCCGGAAGAGGCCAAGGCCAAGCGCATCCCCATCGGCAATCAGCGTCCGGCGCTGGAAAGCTGAACCGCGGCCGAGCCCCGCTGAAGAAGGCGCCCACCCGGGCGCCTTCTTCGTTTCTGCGCCATGTCGGTCGCGAGCGCTGCCGGGCTAAGGCTGTCGGGCCGGCCCTCGGCCGAGCAGGGCGCGGAAGGCTTCCTGCGGCAGCGGCTTGCTGAACAGGTAGCCCTGGTACAGGTGGCAACCCTGGCGCTGCAGGAAATCCAGTTGCTCCTGCTGCTCGACGCCCTCGGCGATCAGCGCCAGGCCCAGGCTGCGCGCCATGGCGACGATGGCGCGGATTATCTCGGCGTCGTTGGGGTCGTGGGTGGCGTCGCGGACGAACGACTGGTCGATCTTCAGCATGTCCACCGGCAGGCGCTTGAGGTAGGTCAGCGAGCTGTAGCCGGTGCCGAAGTCGTCCATGGCGAAGCTGACGCCGTGCTTCTTCAGGCGCAGCATCTTGCCCACGGTGTCGTCGATGTTCTGGATGACGATGCCTTCGGTGATTTCCAGCTTGAGCATGGCGTTGGGTAGCTGGCTGTCGCGCAGGCAGCCGGCCACGCGCTCGACGAAGTCGTGCTGACGGAACTGCCGCGGGCTGATGTTGACGCACAGGCTGAAGCGCTCGGCATCGATCAGGCCGTCGGCCAGCAGGCGGGCGCAGAGGTGGCAGGCCTCGGCCAGCACCCAGCCGCCGACTTCGAGGATCAGCCCGCTTTCCTCCAACACCTGGATGAACTGCGCCGGCGACTGCGCCCCGAGCTGCGGGTGCTGCCAGCGCAGCAGGGCTTCGGCGCCGACCACCTGGCCGTCGCGGGCATCGACCTGGGGTTGGAAGTGCAGCTCGAACTCGCCGCGAGCCAGGGCCAGGCGCAGATCGTTCTCCAGGCGCAGGCGGGCGCTGGCGGCCTCCTGCATGGTGCTGCGAAACAGCTGGATGGCGTTGCGACCGGAGTCCTTGGCGCGGTACAGGGCGATGTCGGCGCGCTTGAGCAGGTCGGCCGGGGTGTCGCCGTGATCGGGAATCAGGGCGACGCCGATGCTCGGCGTGACCTGCAGCTGGTGGCCGTCCAGCAGCATCGGCTCGGCCAGCAGGCGGCGCAGCTTCTCCGCCACCTGGCGCACCTGGCGGGTGACTTCCGAGCGCTTGCCCTCCAGGCCGGAGAGCAGCACCACGAACTCGTCGCCGCCCAGGCGCGCCACGGTGTCTTCCAGGCGCACGCTGGCTTCCAGGCGCGCGGTGACCAGGCGCAGCACGGCATCGCCGACCGGGTGGCCGAGCGAGTCGTTGATGTGCTTGAAGTGGTCGAGGTCGATGAACAGCAGTGCGCCGCGCAGCTCGTGGCGCTTGAGCAGGGCGATCTGCTGGGTCAGGCGATCCATCAGCAGGGCGCGATTGGGCAGGTTGGTCAGGGCGTCGTGGTAGGCCAGATGCTGCACCTGCGCCTGCGCCAGCTTCAGTTCGCTGATGTCGCGTGCGGTCAGCAGCAGGCAGGCGACGCCGTTGAGCTCGATGGGTTGCACCGAGACCTCGACCAGGCGCACGCCGCCGTCGCGGTGCTGACCGTGCATCTCCATGTGCAGCACCTGGCCATTCTGCGCCAGGTGTTCGAGCATCTGCAGGCGTTCCTCGGGGTAGGCCCAGACGCTCAGCTCGAAGGCGGTGCGGCCGACCACCTCGTCCGGGGTGTAGCCGGTGAGGCGGGTGAAGCCCTCGTTGACCTCGATGTAGCGCGCGGTGTCGCGCTCGGTGATGGTGATGGCGTCCGGGCTGGAGTGGAAGGCCTTGGCGAATTTCTCCTCGGAGGCGCGCAGGCGCTGCTCGCGCAGTACCCGCTCGCTGATGTCGACCAGGGTGCCGACCATGCGCAGCGGCTGGCCGCCCGCGTCGCGGTGCAGTTTGGCGGTGCTTTCCAGGTAGTGCAGCGCGCCGTTGGGGTGGCGCACCCGGTAGGTCACCTGATAATTGGCGCTGCGCCCCTCGCGCAGGGCGACGTAGGCCAGACGCATGGCCTGGCGGTCTTCCAGCGGCACGCAGCGGAAGAACTCGCGAAAGTCGTCGTCGAAGGGGCAGGCGTCGAGGCCGTGCAGGGCGGCGGCGCGGGCGCTGCCGAACAGGCGGTTGCTGGGGATGTGCCAGTCCCAGGTGCCTAGGTCGGCCGACTCCAGCGCCAGCTTGAGGCGCTCCTGGCTTTCCTGCAGGGCCAGCTCCTGGGCGCGCTGGGCGGTGATGTTGCGCACCGTCAGCACCAGACAGCGCTGGCCGTCGAGTTCGATCTCGCCGCCGAACAGCAGGTTGATGCTGGCGCTGCCGTCGCGGCTGAACAGACGCACTTCGAGGTTGTTCAGGCGCCCGGCCTGCAGGGCGTCGAGCATGCGCTGGCGGTCGTCGGGGTCGGCCCAGATGCCCAGCTCCAGCGAGGTGCGGCCGAGCGCCTCGGCGCTGCTCCAGCCGAACTGTTGCTCGAAGCTGGGGTTGACCTCGATAAAGCGGCCAGTCGCCCGATCGGTAATCGCCACGGCGTCGGGGGTGTGCATGAAGGCCTTGGCGAACTTTTCCTCGCTGTTGCGCAGGGCGGTTTCGGCGCGCATGCGTTCGCTGGTGTCGAGGAAGGTGCAGAGCAGCAGGCGTTCGCCCTGCAGCTCGATGTACTGGCTCGACAGCACGCCGTCGAGGATGCGCCCGGCGCGGGTGCGCAGCTGCACTTCCTGGATCAGCGGCTCGCGGCTCAGCGGCGCCTGCCGGCGCAGGTAATCGCGCTGCTCGGCATGCACCCAGAGGTCGAGGTCGAGGGTGCTGCGGCCGAGAATCTCCGCGGCGGGCCAGCCGAAGGCGTGGGTGAAGTGCTGGTTGGTCTCGAGGATCTCGCTGGTGTCGTAGCGCACCAGCAGCATGATGTCCGGGCTGAGGCGGAACAGGCTGGCGAAGCGTTCTTCCGAGGCACGCAGGGCCTCGGCGCGCGCCTGTTGCGAGCTGATGTCGCGGATCACGCCGAACATGCGCCGGCGGCCGTCGGCGTCGCGCGACAGGCTGCCGCTGATCTCCAGCCAGTGCAGGCTGCCGTCCGGCCAGCGGATGCGGTGGCGCAGGGCGCGGCCCTCGTCGTTGCCGGCGAGGATGGCGTGGAATTGCTGCAGCACCGCGCCGCGTTCTTCCTCGGGAATCAGCTCGATGTAGTCGACGCTGCGGGTCAGTGGGCGGGCGGGGTCGAGGCCGAACAGCGCCTGGGCGCCGCGCGACCAGTTGACCCGGCCGCTGTCGATATCCCAGAACCAGGCGCCCAGCTGCGCGCCGTTCAGCGCCGCCAGCAGGCGTGGGGCGTCCTGCCAGGTCTGTTCGAATTCGGCGGGGTCCATCGCCGGGATATGCGGTAGGGGCGGGGTCTGGTCAGTGGATCTGGCCATGGCCGGGCCATCCTCGAGTGGGCGCGATGCGCGTGACGGACGTTCGGGTCATGCGTGGGCCTTTCTTATCGTTATGCCG
This sequence comes from Pseudomonas sp. EGD-AK9, assembly GCF_000465935.2. Lineage (NCBI taxonomy): Bacteria > Pseudomonadati > Pseudomonadota > Gammaproteobacteria > Pseudomonadales > Pseudomonadaceae > Pseudomonas > Pseudomonas sp. EGD-AK9. Next base: position 7,490 of record NZ_AVOF01000551.1, on the reverse strand, counting down.
CCACGTTAGCCGCAGCTTGGCCAGCTATGCAAGGCTGTGGCTGTCGCGCTGGGCGTCGAGCAGGGCCATGAAGGCTTTCGCGGCGTTCGACAGGGTGCGCTCGGTGTGCAGGATGTAGCCGAGCTGGCGCGACAGCTGGATGCCCGGCAGGGCCAGCGGCACCACCTGATCGTCGAGCATGGTGCGCGGCAACACGCTCCAGGCCAGGCCGATGGAGACCATCATCTTGATGGTCTCCAGGTAGTTGGTGCTCATGGCGATGTTCGGCGTCAGGCCCTGGGCCTCGAACAGGCGCTGCACGATATGGTGGGTGAAGGTGTTGCCGCCGGGGAACACCGCCGGGTGCCGCGCCACGTCGGGCAGGCCGATGGCGGCGCTGCGCGCCAGCGGGTGTTCGGGGGCGGCGACGAAATCCAGCGGATCGTTCCACACCGGCACCGCGCGCACCGGTTCGCGGGTTTCCGGGGCCAGGGTGATCACCGCCAGTTCGGCGCGGCCGTGGAGGATCTCCTCGTAGGCCACTTCGGAGTCAAGGAACTGGATATCCAGCGCCACCTGCGGATGGGCGCGGGTGAAGGCGCGCAGCAGGGCGGGGAGGCGGTGCAGGCCGATATGGTGGCTGGTGGCCAGGGTCAGGCGGCCGCTGACCTCGCCGGCCAGGTTGGTCAGCGCGCGGCGGGTGTCGTCCAGCACGTTGAGGATCTGGTAGGCGCGCGGCAGCAGGGCGCGTCCGGCCTCGGTCAGGCCGATCTCGCGGCCGAGGCGGTCGAACAGGCGAACGCCAAGCTGTTGCTCGAGGCCGGCAATGCGTTTGCTCACCGCCGGCTGGGTCAGGTGCAGGCGCTCGCCGGCTTCGGAAAAACTGCCGGTTTCGGCGATGGCGAGAAAGGCGTTGAGGTTGGCCAGATCCATAGAAACAGCTCCAAGCGGTGGGCCACGAGCCGCAAGCCGTGCCGCTGGGTCTTGGCTGGCGGCCTGTCGCTTGAAGCTTGCGGCTTTTGGGGATTCCTTTGTGGAATCCTTGGGATAAAAAATATGAATTTGAGTTATTCGTCCCGGGATCATAGCATTCTCCCCATAAGCCGCAGGGCCATTTGCCCGGGCATAGAAAGGGCACCTCCAAAAAACGTAGGCGAGGCAGTCAGCGCAAGGCAAAAACAGGCGAAGAAGCGGAGTTTACGAGTTGTAAATGAGCATTCTGATCGGACTCGCGCACGAGCCTGTTTTTAACGCGGCGATGACAACGCAGGTAGTTTTTGGAGGTGCCCGCAAGACGCTGATGAGGGATAGCTGATGGCCGGCAAAACGCTCTACGACAAGCTTTGGGAAATGCACGAGGTCAAGCGCCGCGACGACGGCTCCTCCTTGATCTACATCGACCGCCACATTCTCCACGAAGTGACCTCGCCACAGGCCTTCGAGGGCCTGCGCCTGGCCGGGCGCAAGCCGTGGCGCATCGACGCCAACATCGCCACCCCGGACCACAACGTGCCGACCACCCAGGCCGAGCGCCGGGGCGGCCTCGAGGCCATCGCCGACGAAGTCTCGCGCATCCAGGTGCAGACCCTGGACGAGAACTGCGACGACTTCGGCATCCTCGAGTTCAAGATGAACGACGTGCGCCAGGGCATCGTCCACGTGGTCGGCCCGGAGCAGGGCGCCACCTTGCCGGGCATGACCGTGGTCTGCGGCGACTCGCACACCTCCACCCATGGCGCTTTCGGCGCGCTGGCCCACGGCATCGGCACCTCCGAGGTCGAGCACGTGCTCGCCACCCAGTGCCTGGTGGCCAAGAAGATGAAGAACATGCAGGTGCGCGTCGAAGGCCAGCTGCCGTTCGGCGTCACCGCCAAGGACATCGTCCTGGCGGTGATCGGCAAGATCGGCACCGCCGGCGGCAACGGCCATGCTCTGGAGTTCGCCGGTAGCGCGATCCGCGACCTGTCCCTGGAAGGGCGCATGACCATCTGCAACATGTCCATCGAAGCCGGTGCCCGCGTCGGCCTGGTGGCGGTGGACGAGAAGACCATCGCCTACGTCGAGGGTCGTCCGTTCGCGCCCAAGGGCGCCGACTGGGACAAGGCCGTGGCGCAGTGGCGAACCCTGGTCTCCGACGACGACGCGGTGTTCGATACCCTGGTCGAGCTGCGCGCGGAAGAGATCAAGCCGCAGGTCTCCTGGGGCACCTCGCCGGAAATGGTCCTGGCCGTCGACCAGAAGGTGCCGGATCCGGCCGTCGAGAGCGACCCGGTGAAGAAGGACTCCATCACCCGCGCCCTGAAATATATGGGCCTGACCGCCAATCAGGCGATCACCGATATCCAGCTCGATCGTGTGTTCATCGGCTCCTGCACCAACTCGCGCATCGAAGACCTGCGTGCTGCCGCCGAGGTGGCCAAGGGCCGCAAGGTCGCCGCCACCGTCAAGCAGGCGCTGGTGGTGCCGGGCTCCGGCCTGGTCAAGGCACAGGCCGAGGCCGAGGGGCTGGACAAGATCTTTATCGAGGCCGGTTTCGAATGGCGCGAGCCGGGCTGCTCCATGTGCCTGGCGATGAATCCGGACAAGCTGGGCAGCGGCGAGCATTGCGCGTCCACCTCCAACCGCAACTTCGAGGGCCGCCAGGGCGCCGGAGGGCGTACCCACCTGGTCAGCCCGGCCATGGCCGCCGCTGCGGCGGTAACCGGCCGCTTTATCGACGTGCGCGAATTGATCCAGGCCTAAGGACTCAGACCATGAAAGCTTTTACCCAACACACCGGCCTGGTCGCTCCTTTGGATCGTGCCAACGTCGATACCGACCAGATCATTCCCAAGCAGTTCTTGAAGTCGATCAAGCGCACCGGCTTCGGCCCCAACCTGTTCGACGAGTGGCGCTACCTGGATGTCGGCCAGCCGAACCAGGACAACTCCAAGCGCCCGATCAACAAGGACTTCGTGCTCAATTTTCCGCGCTACCAGGGCGCCAGCGTGCTGCTGGCCCGCGAGAACTTCGGCTGCGGCTCGAGCCGCGAGCACGCGCCTTGGGCGCTGGAGGAATATGGTTTCCGCGCGATCATTGCGCCGAGCTTCGCCGATATCTTCTTCAACAACAGCTTCAAGAACGGCCTGCTGCCGATCATCCTCAAGGAGGATGAGGTCGATGCGCTGTTCCAGCAGTGCGAAGCCAGCGAGGGCTACCAGCTGACCGTCGACCTGGCGGCGCAGACCGTGACCCGCCCCGATGGCGTGCAGCACGCCTTCGAAGTCGATGCCTTCCGCAAGCACTGCCTGCTCAACGGCCTGGACGACATCGGCCTGACCCTGCAGGATCAGGAGGCGATCAGGGCCTTCGAAGCCAAACACCAGCAGAACAGCCCCTGGCTGTTCGGCGCGATCAAGTAATGCATGAAGGTAGGGTGGATGGCGCTTTATCCATCCACCGTGCTGGGTTTCGGTGGATGAAAACAGCGTCATCCACCCTACGGATAGATTGAGGAATGCAATGAGCAAGCAGATTCTGGTTCTCCCTGGCGACGGTATCGGCCCGGAAATCATGGCCGAAGCGGTCAAGGTGCTGAACCTGGCCAATGACAAGTACGCCCTGGGTTTTGAGCTGAGCTTCGATGACCTGGGTGGCGCCGCCATCGACCGTTACGGCGTGCCGCTGGCCGACGAGACCCTGGACCGCGCCCGCGCCGCCGATGCCGTGCTGTTGGGCGCCGTTGGCGGGCCGAAGTGGGACACCATCGATCCGGCCATCCGTCCGGAGCGCGGCCTGCTGAAGATTCGTTCGCAACTGGGCCTGTTCGGCAACCTGCGTCCGGCCATCCTCTATCCGCAACTGGCCGAGGCTTCCAGCCTTAAGCCTGAGGTTGTGGCAGGGTTGGATATCCTTATCGTGCGTGAGCTGACCGGCGGCATCTACTTCGGCCAGCCGCGCGAGAGCAAGGTGCTGGAAAACGGCGAGCGCATGGCGTACGACACCCTGCCGTACAGCGAGAGCGAGATCCGCCGCATCGCCAAGGTCGGTTTCGACATGGCCATGGTGCGTAACAAGAAGCTGTGCTCGGTGGACAAGGCCAACGTGCTGGCCTCCAGCCAGCTGTGGCGTGCGGTGGTCGAGGAAGTGGCCAAGGACTATCCGGACGTCGAGCTGAGCCACATGTACGTCGACAACGCCGCCATGCAGTTGGTGCGTGCGCCCAAGCAGTTCGACGTGATGGTCACCGACAACATGTTTGGTGACATTTTGTCCGATGAGGCCTCCATGCTCACCGGCTCCATCGGCATGCTGCCGTCGGCATCCCTGGATGCCAACAACAAGGGCATGTACGAGCCGTGCCACGGCTCTGCGCCGGACATCGCCGGCAAGGGCATCGCCAACCCGCTGGCCACCATTCTCTCGGTGTCCATGATGCTGCGTTACAGCTTCGGCCAGGCCGCTGCCGCCGACGCCATCGAGAAAGCCGTGAGCCTGGTGCTGGATCAGGGCCTGCGTACCGGCGACATCTGGTCCGAAGGCAAGACCCGCGTCGGTACCTCGGCAATGGGTGATGCGGTAGTCGAAGCGCTGCGTAGTCTGTAATCTTCCAGTCCCGCCGGGGTGGTTCCGGCGGGCTGCTTATATAGGTGTAGTCGTTATGAAACGTGTAGGTCTGATCGGTTGGCGTGGCATGGTCGGTTCCGTGCTTATGCAGCGCATGCTGGAAGAGCGGGACTTCGACCTGATCGAGCCGGTGTTCTTCACCACCTCCAATGTCGGCGGCCAGGGGCCGGCCATTGGCAAGGACATTGCCCCGCTGAAGGACGCCTACAGCATCGACGACCTGAAAGGCCTGGACGTGATCCTGACCTGCCAGGGCGGCGACTACACCAACGAAGTCTTCCCCAAGCTGCGCGAAGCCGGCTGGCAGGGTTACTGGATCGACGCGGCTTCCAGCCTGCGGATGGACGACAGCGCGGTGATCGTGCTCGATCCGGTCAACCGCAAGGTGATCGACCAGGCGCTGGACGCTGGCAGCAAGAACTATATCGGCGGCAACTGCACCGTCAGCCTGATGCTGATGGCCCTGGGCGGGCTCTATGAGGCCGGCCTGGTCGAGTGGATGAGCGCCATGACCTACCAGGCTGCTTCCGGTGCCGGCGCGCAGAACATGCGCGAGCTGATCAAGCAGATGGGCGCGATCAACGGCGCCGTCGCCGATGAGCTGGCCGATCCGGCCAGCGCCATCCTCGACATCGACCGCAAGGTGGCCGAGGCCATGCGCGGCGAAGCCTTCCCGGTGGACAACTTCGGCGTGCCGCTGGCCGGCAGCCTGATCCCCTACATCGACAAGGAGTTGCCCAACGGTCAGAGCCGCGAAGAGTGGAAGGCCCAGGCCGAGACCAACAAGATCCTCGGCCGCTTCAAGAACCCGATCCCGGTCGACGGCATCTGCGTGCGCATCGGCGCCATGCGCTGCCACAGCCAGGCGCTGACCATCAAGCTGAACAAGGATGTGCCGATGGGCGATATCGAAGGCCTGATCAGCCAGCACAATCCCTGGGTCAAGCTGGTGCCGAACAGCCGCGAAGCCAGCATTCGCGACCTCGGCCCGACCGCGGTCACCGGCACCCTGAGCGTGCCGGTCGGTCGTCTGCGCAAGCTCAACATGGGCTCGCAGTACCTGGGCGCCTTCACCGTCGGCGACCAACTGCTGTGGGGCGCGGCCGAGCCGCTGCGGCGCATGCTGCGCATCCTGCTGGAGCGCTAAAGCCGCGCTGGCTGCAAGCTGCAAGTAACAGCCAGAAAAGCCCCGCTGCCTCGGCAGCGGGGCTTTTTGCTTCTGGCGCATCTTGGGGCACACGTCTGCGCGCCGGCGGATCCGGCCGATTGCCTGGGCGAGAGGGCGCGGTTACAGTGCGGCTCCTCCCCGCGTCGCAGGTCCACCCCATGAGCCAGTCCTTCAATATCGCCCTGGTCGGCGCCACCGGTAGCATCGGCGAGGCGCTGGTCGAACTGCTCGAAGAGCGCGATTTTCCGGTCAAGGAACTGCATCTGCTGGCCAGCAGCGAGTCGGCCGGGCAGAGCCTGTCCTTTCGTGGGCGCCAGGTGCGGGTCAGGTCGCTCGATGCCTTCGATTTCGCCCAGGTGCAGCTGGCCTTCTTCGCCGCCGGCGCCGATGTCACGCGGGCCCAGCACGAGCGGGTGCTGGCCGCGGGCTGCTCGCTGATCGACCTGAGCGCCGCCTTGCCGCTGAGTCAGGCGCCTTGCGTGCTACCCGAAGCCGGCCTGGACGGCTTGCCAGCGCGGCATGCCCCCTGGCTGCTCAGTTCGCCGACGCCTTGCGCGGTGGCGACCGCGCTGGTGCTGACGGCGTTGCGCCCGCTGCTGCAGCCGCGCCAGGTGCAGCTGACCGCCATGCTGGCGGCGTCCACCCTCGGTCGCAGCGGAGTGCAGGAGTTGGCGCGGCAGACCGCCGAGTTGCTCAATGGCCGCCCGCTGGAGCCCAAGGGCCTGGACCGGCAGGTCGCGTTCAACCTGCTGGCACAGGTCGGGGCGCTGGACGAGCAGGGCCATGCCGAACTGGAGAAGCGCCTGGCGAGCGAGCTGCAGCAGTTGCTCGGCGTGCCGGATCTGCCGGTATCGGCGACTTGCGCCCTGGCGCCGGTATTCTTTGGCGACAGCCTGGCGCTCGGCGTGCAGGTCGATGGCGAGGTGGATGTGGCTGCCGTGTCGCGCTTGCTGGAAGCCGCGCCGGGGATCGAGCTGGTGGAGGCGGGCGACTATCCGACGGCGGTGGGCGATGCGGTTGGCCAGGATCAGGTCTATGTCGGGCGCGTGCGCAGCGGCGTCAGTGATCCGCGCCAACTCAATTTGTGGATTGCGTCTGATAATGTAAGAAAAGGCGCTGCCCTGAATGCTGTGCAAATAGCCGAGTTGTTGATAAAACACTATCTGTAAAAGATACTTACCTAGAAATTTGAAGAATCTTTCTAGCTTGGCAATACTGGCTGAGTTGATTGCTGAATGGGGAGCCGCTCCTTGGGGCGGATGCAGGCAGCAGTTATCAAGACCCTCTCGCATGCCGAGAAAAAAGATAAAACAAGGGATAACGCTATGGTTCGGGTTCGCAAACTAGTGCTGGCAATTGCAGCGGCTTCGGCCCTGTCTTCCGGTATGGCGCATGCGCTGGGGTTGGGTGAAGTTACCCTGCAGTCCTCGCTGAATCAGCCGCTGGTAGCGGAAATCGAATTGCTGGAGGTGCGCGATCTGGCCTCCAACGAGGTGATTCCCAACCTGGCGTCCCCCGAAGAGTTCGTCAAGGCCGGCGTCGATCGCCAATACTTTCTCACCGACCTGAAATTCACCCCGGTACTCAAGCCCAATGGCAAGAGTGTGATTCGCGTCACTTCGAGCAAAGCGGTACGCGAACCTTATCTGAACTTCCTGGTGGAAGTGCTCTGGCCGAATGGTCGGTTGCTGCGCGAATACACCCTGCTGCTCGATCCGCCGCTGTACTCCCCGCAAAC
>NZ_AVOF01000550.1:0-1414 GCF_000465935.2 Pseudomonas sp. EGD-AK9 | reverse complement strand
CCGGAGCTGATCGCCGCCGGCGGCGCGCCGCGCACCCTCGACGACCTGCAACAGCGGCCGCTGTCGGTGCTGATCGACCGCAAGAACGGTCGCCCCTGGCCCTGGACCTTCGCCCAGGGGCCCAGCCTGCATCCGCCCTCACCGGCGCTGGTGTGCGACGACCCCGAAGCCGAGCTGGAAGCCGTGCTCGCCGGCCTGGCCTACGGCCAGTTGCCCGCCTACCTGGCCCAGCCGTACCTGGAAAGCGGCCGCCTGCAGGCGGTGCTGGAAGAACAGGCGCCCGATCCCTGGCAGCTGTTCATCTACCGCCCGCAGCAAGGCCCTGTGTCACCCCGCGTGCGCCTGGTGTTCGATCACCTGCACGCCTGCTTTGCCGATCCGGCGCGTTTTCCACAGGGCGCTCGCCACTGAACCGCCTGGCTGCGGCCAGCGGTGCCTGGGGGCTGACCGACCACCCTGCTGGGTTGCAAGACGGGGTGACGCAGCCGACCGGATGATGGTGGAGAAGGCTTCGCGGTTTTCCACCCGACACATGGACCATGCGCAGGGGGATAAGGCGCTGCTTGTCCACCCTCTCCAATTCACTCCTGCGCCCCCTCTTTGCGCAGCAGATAGCTGTCCATGATCCAGCCATTGCGCTCGCGCGCCGCGGCGCGGGTGCTGGCGATGCGCTCGGCCAGCTCGTCCAGCGGGCCGGCGATGAGGATTTCATCGCTGGTGCCGACGTAGGCGCCCCAGTAGATGGCAAGGCCCTGGCCGACGAAACGGCGGTAGCTGTCCTTGGCGTCGAGCATCACCGCCACGCTGTCCACCCCCGGCGGCCAGCCTTCGGCGAGCAGGCGGCCGGTGGTGATTTCCACGGCGCGGCCGATGCTGTTGAGCGGGATGCGGTGGCGCGCGGTCAGCGCCTGCAGGCTGGTGATGCCGGGGATCACCTCAAAGGCGAAATCGCTGCGACTGGCGGCGATGGCCTCGGCGATGCGGATGCTGCTGTCGTACAGCGACGGGTCGCCCCAGACCATCAAGGCGGCCGTTTCGCCATCGGCCAGCTGCTGGTCAATCAGTTGCTCGAACACCGCCTGCTTGTCGCGGTTGAGCTCGTCGACGCTGGCGCGGTAGTCGGCGGCGTCGCGCTCGCGCTCCGGCTGCAGGCCTTCGGCGAAACGCGGCGTGTGGCCGTCGAGGAAACGCGCGCAGATCTCCCGGCGCAGGGCGTTGAGCTTGTGCTTGGCCGGGCCCTTGTCCATCAGCAAGATCAGGTCGCTGCGGCGCAGCGCCTTGATCGCCTGGACGGTGATGTAGTCCGGGTCGCCGGCGCCGATGCCGACCAGCAGCAGGGTTTTCATGGGGTTCTCCAGGTGCGCCCCGGCACGCCGGGCGCCAGGTCGTCGATATGGTGGTAGTCGGCGCCCAG
>NZ_AVOF01000549.1:0-1414 GCF_000465935.2 Pseudomonas sp. EGD-AK9 | reverse complement strand
GTGAGCGCCATGCGCGCCCAGGTCGAACACGCCGAGGCCACCGCCGGCAAGGCCGAGGCGGCCGACGGCGCGCTCGACGAAATCGTCGCGGCGATCCGCACCATCGCCAGCATGGCCGAACGCATCGCCGACGCCACCGCGCAACAGAGCGAGGCGGTCGGCGAAATCCGCGAGCACGGCGAACGCATCCACCAGCTCGGCGGCGACAACCTGCAGCGCATCGGCCGCAGCCGCGACCAGGGCGAGCAACTGCTGCACCTGGGCGGGCAGCTGCATAGTGCGGTGCAGGTGTTTCGCGTCTAGGCGCGTGCGTCAGCCGGGCACTGCCGCTGCGCTCGCCTCAGTGCTGGTGATGCTCATGGGCGGCCTCGGCCACCGGCGCCTCTTGCTGCACCGCCACCTCGACCTCGACCTGGCCGGCCTTCTCGAAGGTCAGGGTCAGCGGGAAACGTTCGCCGTCCTTGGCCTGCTGCTTCAGCTCGAACAGCATCACGTGGTAGCCCATGGGCGCGAACTGCACCTCGCCGCCGGCGGGGATGGTCACGTCCTGCACCTGCTGCATCCTCATCACCTCGCCTTCGTGCACATGCTCGTGCAGCTCGGCCTTGCCAGCCACCGGGGTGCTGACGGCGAGCAGGCGGTCGGCCTCGCTACCCCGGTTGTGCACCACGAAGTAGGCGGCGGCGGTCGGCGCCACCGGCGGCATGGCGCGCGACCAGGGGTGATCGATATGCAGGTCGCCGGCCTGGTAGTCGTGGGCCTGGGCCAGCAGGCTGGCGCCGAGCAGCGCGCCCAGCAGCAGGAATTTGTTCGGCAGCATGGTGTTCCTCCAGTTGCGATAGTCGGCCGTAGCCTGAATGAATCCGGCGACGCCGGCCAGGGCCGGGTCGCCGCGATGAAGGTGGCGCATCAGTCGCTGGCCAGCCGGCGCCAGGCCGGCAACCGCGCCAGCAGGCGATCCAGCAGCCAGATCAGCAGCAGCGAGGCGCCGACCAGCGGGAAGACCAGGCCGAGCGCCAGCATGATCGCCACCCCGAGCTTCCAGCGCGGCAGGTCGTGACGCAGCGGCGGCACGCCAAGGCGACCGGCCGGGCGGCGCTGCCACCAGAGCAGCAGACCGCTGACCGCGCCGAACAGGATCAGCAGGCAGACCAGCGCCATCAGCAGCTGGTTGGCCAGGCCGAACATCTTGCCCTCGTGCAGCTTCACCCCGCTTTCCACCGTTCTGGCGACCAGGCCGTAGTCGCGCCAGCGCACATCGGCGAGCAGCGTGCCGCTGTACTGATCCAGGTGCAGGGTGGCGTCGTGGCGCGGGTCGTCGGCGAACAGGGCGACGGTGTAGACGCCTTCGGCGCCGCGCGGGAAGCTGACGCTGTAGCCCGGCTGCACAGCCTGCGCCGCGGCGGTGTCGACC
>NZ_AVOF01000548.1:0-1415 GCF_000465935.2 Pseudomonas sp. EGD-AK9 | reverse complement strand
CGGATCAGCTGTTCGGCCTGGAGCTGGCGCCGGAGAGCCTGCCCGAGGACGTCGCCAGCGCGGCCGAACGGCTCTGGGCCGAGCAGCCGCGCGCCGCCCTCGGCCTGCTCTACCGCGCCCTGCTCAGCCGCCTGCTGCACGAACACCGGCTGCCGCTGAAACAGGCGCACACCGAGGGCGAGGTGCTGCAACTGGTCGAGACCCTGCAGCAGCAGGAGCTGTTCGCCTACAGCCGCCAGCTCACCGGCCACTGGCAGGCCCTGGCCTACGGTCATCGCCTGCCGCCCGAGGCGCTGCGCCAGGGCCTGTGCCAGGGCTGGCGCGAGCTGTTCGGCCAGGAGCGCCCGACATGACGCGGCGCGCGGGCTTCATCCTGAGCATGGCCCTGCTGCTGGGCCTGGGCCTGCTCGCCAGCTACCTGCTGGGCAAGCTCGAAGCCTACGAAGACGAAGTCGAGCACGGCCCGGCCCCCGAGGTCGCCAGCAGCCCCTATCTCGCCGCCGAACACTTCCTGCGCCGGCAGGGCATCGCCACGCGCCGCGCCGACGGCCTGGAAGTGCTCGCCGGCCTGCCCAGCCAAGGCCAGACCCTGATGCTGCTGGCCGATCGCGGCAACATGACCCCGCGCCAAGTCGAGCGCCTGCTGCAGTGGACGGCGGGCGGTGGCCATCTGCTGTTCGTCGCCGAACGCCTGTGGGACGAGGAGGAAGGCAAGAGCGGCGACCTGCTGCTCGACCTGCTCGGCATCCAGCAGTACATGAGCGAGGAGCTGGACGAAGAGGAAGCGGCCGCGGACGACGAGGAGACTGGCGACGGCGAGCCCTACCCGCAGCTGACCAAGCTCTACCTGGAAAACGAGCAGGCGCCGGCCTATATCGCCTTCGACACCGCCTTCCACCTCTATGACGCGCAGAATCGCGCCCACGCCTGGGCCAACAGCGATGCCGCCACCCACCTGCTGCAGCTGTATCACGGCGACGGCCTGATCACCGTGCTCAGCGATCCGTGGATCTGGCAGAACCGCAACATCGACCAGTACGACCACGCCTGGCTGCTCTGGTACCTCGGCCAGGACAGCGCGGTGACCCTGCTCTACCGCGCCGAGCGCGACGACCTGGCCCGCCTGCTGCTGCGCCACTTCCCGCTGGCGCTGGTGCTGCTGGCGCTGCTGCTCAGTGCCGCGCTGTGGCACCTCGGCATGCGCCACGGCCCGCTGCTCGCCCCCGCCAGCCGCGCCCGCCGCCAGTTGGAGGAGCACCTGCGTGCCAGCGCCGACTTCCTCCTCCGCCGCAGCGGCCAGCAGGCCCTGCTGCAGGGTCTGCAACAGGACATCAAGCGCCGTGCGCGGCGCCGTCATCCCGGCTTCGACAAACTCGGCGTGGCCGAACAGTGGCAGGCGCTCGGTCCGCTGACCC
>NZ_AVOF01000547.1:0-1439 GCF_000465935.2 Pseudomonas sp. EGD-AK9 | reverse complement strand
CGGACCGCCGCCGCGGCCGACGGTGCCGCCGCGGCCGTGGAACAGCAGCAATTCGACCTGGTGCTCGCGGCACAGGCGCACCAGCGCTTCCTGGGCGCGGTACTGGGCCCAGGCGGCGGCGGTGGTGCCGGCGTCCTTGGCCGAGTCGGAGTAGCCGATCATCACCTCCTGCGGCCCGTGCAGACGCGCGCGGTAGCCCGGCAGGCCGAGCAGGCGGTCGATCACCGGGCCGGCGTTATCCAGGTCGGCCAGGGTTTCGAACAGTGGCACCACGCGTATCGGCCGGCGCAACCCGGCCTCCTTGAGCAGCAGTTGCACCGCCAGCACGTCGGAGGCGGCGCCGGCCATGGAGATCACGTAGGAGCCCAGCGAGGCAGCCGGCGCGGCGGCCACCTCGCGGCAGGTGGCGAGCACCTCGGCGGTGTCGGCCGAGGGCCGGTAGTCGCTCGGCAGCAGCGGCCGGCGGTTGTCCAGCTCGCGCTGCAAAAAGCTCAGGCGCGCCGCCTCGTCCCACTCGGCGTAGCGGCCCAGGCCCAGGTAGTCGGTGATTTCCGTGAGCGCCGCGGCATGCCGACTGGAGTCCTGGCGCACGTCCAGGCGCACCAGGAACAGGCCGAAAGTGGCCGCCCGGCGCAGGCAGTCGAGCAGCGGGCCGTCGGCGATCACGCCCATGCCGCAGGCGTGCAGCGACTGGTAGCAGAGCTGCAGCGGCGCCAGCAGGTCGTGGTTGTCCTGCAGCACCGCGGCGCTCGGCGCCACTTGCGCGGCGAGCGCCTGCTGCGCCCAGCTGCGAGTCTCGCGCAGGCGTTCACGCAGTTGCTTGAGCAGCGCCCGGTAGGGCTCGGCACTGTCGCCGACCTGGGCACGCAGCTCGGCGCTGGCCTGCTGCATGGACAGCTCGGCGGCCAGCTGGTCGACGTCGCGCAGGTACAGGTCGGCGGCCATCCAGCGCGCCAGCAGCAGCACCTCGCGGGTGACCCGGGCGGTGACGTTGGGGTTGCCGTCGCGGTCGCCGCCCATCCAGGAGGCGAAGCGGATCGGCGCCGCCTCCAGCGGCAGGCGCAGGCCGGTGGCGGCCTGCAGGCTGCGATCGGCGCGGCGCAAAAACTGCGGCACGGCCTGCCACAGCGAGTGCTCGATCACCGCGAAGCCCCACTTGGCCTCGTCCACCGGGGTCGGCCGGCTGCGGCGGATCTCCTCGGTATGCCAGGCCTCGGCGATCAGCCGCTGCAGGCGCTGGACGCTGCGCTCGCGCTCGTCCGCCAGCAGGTCGCTGTGATCCAGCGCCGCCAGCTGTGCGGCGATGGCGTCGTACTTCTGGATCAGGGTACGCCGCGCCACCTCGGTGGGGTGGGCGGTGAGCACCAGTTCGATATCCAGGCGGCCAAGCTGACGCGCCAGCTCGTCGGGCTTCTGCCCGGCTGCGAGCAGGCGCGCCA
>NZ_AVOF01000546.1:0-1441 GCF_000465935.2 Pseudomonas sp. EGD-AK9 | reverse complement strand
GCTCGCTGCACTGGCCGTCCTCGACCAGGTACAGCTCCAGCTCGACCTGGCGCTCGGCGGCGTCGATGGCGGCGAGCATGCGCGGGAAGAACTGCGGGCCGTCGAGCAGCAGGGCGAAGCGGTTGCCGCCGCGCCAGGGGAAGATCGCGCCGCGCATCAGCGAGCGGTGAAGATCAGCACCGCACCCACCGGCACCGACAGGCTGATGGCGGACAGGTCGGCCACCTTGCGCAGCGCCTCGATGCCGCTGGCCAGGCCGAAGTCCTCGGCGTGCAGCACCAGCGGCGCCAGGCTCACCACCTGGAAGCGGCGGTCGTCCAGGCGGGTGACCAGCAGCTCGGCCTCCAGCTGGCGCGCGCGCTCGTCGAGGGTCAGGGTCAGCGGCAGGCGCAGTTCCAGCTGCGCACCCGGCGCCAGGTCGGTGAGCTGCGCCAGGTTCACCTGCGCGGCGACCCGCGCCTCGGGCAGGCGCTCGGTGTCGAACAGCATGGCGCGCAGGCGCTCGTCGCGCAGCGGGATGCCGGTGCTCAGCGAGTCCAGCTCGATACGCAGGCGGGCGCGGCCGTCGGCGGCGATCTGGCCGTGCAGGGTGAGGAAGCGGTGCACCTCCGACAGGTTGCCGGAATGGGTGGAGATAAAGGACAGCCGCGAGGACTCGTTGTCCAGGTACCAATCGGCCTGGACGGGCAAGGCGGCAGCCAGCAGCAGGGCAAACAGCGAACGACGCATGGGGACTCGGCAAACGGCATGACCAGGCGCAACGATAGTCGCCGCAGCCGGGCTTGCAAAGCCCGGCGCCCTGCTCCGGTGCCATTGGCTCAAGATCGTGGGGTTAGGCTCCCATCTCCGATTGCGGGGAGAGGGTTGCTGGCTAGTCGTTCGGCAACAGCTGGCAGCCCTGGCGCGCGCCCAGCCAGGCGGCACTGTGGGTGCGGCCCAGGCCGCTGGCGGTCACCCGCTTGCCGGCCGTATCGTCGAGCAGGCTGCCGATCGGCACGTACTGGGCGACGTAACCTTCGCAATAGGCCGCCGGATTGCCGCTGACGTAACGGCAGGAGCAGTACTCCTTGGCGGTGTAGGCGCCGATGATGTCGGGGAACGCCGCCAGGTGCGCGCGATTGGGCCAGGCCAGGGCGATCAGCACGATGACCAGCAACAGCAGCAGGGTAAGCCAGGGACGACGACGGATCATGGCTGCACCTCCTCGGCGAAGGCCGCACGCACGCGCTTGAGCAGTTCGTTATGACTGTAGCTGCCGTCGCGGTCGTCGGCGTAGCGCACAACCACCAGTTTCTCCTCGGGCAGCACGTACAGGCCCTGGCCCCAGTGGCCGAGGGCGGCCAGGGTATCGGCCGGCGCATCCGGCCAGGGCCGGGCGGCGCCGGGCAGTTCGGCGTTGAGCCACCAGTGGGCGCCGGGTACCGCGTCGCCGGGCTTGGCC
>NZ_AVOF01000545.1:0-1441 GCF_000465935.2 Pseudomonas sp. EGD-AK9 | reverse complement strand
GGGCGCTGGCCTGCGGCGCCGGGGTGGCGATGACGACGTGGCTGAACGGGCCGTGGCTGCAGCCTTCGGCATCCTGCAGGCTCCAGTGGCTGCCGCCGCGGAACACCTCGGTGATGCGGCAGGCGAAGTGCACCGGCAGGGCGCCGAGCAGGGCGCGGGTGATGGCGCTCATGCGCGGCGTGCCGACCCAGCGCACCTGTTCGTCCGGCGAGGCGCTGAGCTGACCGTCCTTGGCGTGGTACATGCCCGGCGTCCATTCGGCGACCCAGCCGCGGGTCAGCCACTGCTGCACCACCTCGACGAAGCGGCGGTCGCGCGCGGTGAAGTACTGGGTGCCCAGGTCGAGGCTGCCGACATCGCTGCGCTTGCTGGCCATGCGCCCCCCGCTGCCGCGACTCTTGTCGAACAGCTGGACCTCCTGGCCGGCGGCGTGCAGGGCCTGGGCGGCGGACAATCCCGCGATGCCGGTGCCGATGATGGCGATGGGTGCGTTCATGGTGACCTCGTCAGCTCTGAATGCTTTACAGGCTACGCTTTGGACAAAAGCTATACAAGAATGCTTTCATGTACAGCTGTTGCCTCGGGTGTCGCTCCTTACTCTAGGTTTAGGACAAACGCGGCCATCAATAAAGGCACGTGTGCGCGTCATAAACCAGACTAGGGGTGAAAGCTCATCAATTTCCATGCGAGGACGATGCCATGCATATCCTGCTGACCGGCGGTACTGGCCTGATCGGCCGCGGGCTCTGCGCCTACTGGGCCGAGCAGGGCCACCGCCTGACCGTCTGGAGCCGCGAGCCGGACAAGGTGAAGCGCCTGTGCGGCGCGACCGTGCGCGGCATCGGCCGGCTCGAGGAGCTGGCCGAGGAGCCGCTCGACGCCGTGGTCAACCTGGCCGGCGCGCCCATCGCCGACCGGCCCTGGAGCAGCAAGCGCAAGGCGCTGCTGTGGGCCAGTCGCATCGGCTTGACCGAACAGCTGCTGGCCTGGCTGCAGGGTCGCAGCCAGCGCCCGGCGCTGTTGCTGTCCGGCTCGGCGGTGGGCTGGTACGGCGACGGCGGCGAGCGCGAGTTGCACGAGGACACGCCGCAGGTCACCGACGATTTCGCCGCGCAGTTGTGCGGTGCCTGGGAGGAGACTGCCCTGCGCGCCGAGGAACTGGGCCTGCGCGTGGTGCTGGTGCGCACCGGCCTGGTGCTCAGCGCCGATGGCGGCATGCTCAAACGCCTGCTGCTGCCGTTCAGGCTGGGCCTGGGCGGACGCCTCGGCGACGGCCGGCAGTGGATGCCCTGGGTGCATATCGCCGATCAAATCGCCCTGATGGACTTTCTCTTGCAGCGAGACGCTGCCCGGGGTCCCTATAATGCGTGCGCGCCGCAGCCGGTGCGCAACGCCGAGTTCGCCAGGGCGCTGGGCCAGGCCCTGCATCGCCCGGCGATCC
>NZ_AVOF01000544.1:0-1443 GCF_000465935.2 Pseudomonas sp. EGD-AK9 | reverse complement strand
CAGCTGCTTGATGGTGCCCAGATCGGCGCCGCGGTCCGAGCCGACGCGCTCGTTGACCTCCCGTTCTATCCCCTGCAGCGCCGCCTGGGCGGCGCCGACCGCGGCGCGGCAGGCCTCGACCTGCTCGGCATCGCTATCGCGAAAGGCCGCCGCGACCTGTTCCAGGCCCAGGCTTTCGCTGGCGAAGCGCTGCAAGCCGCTGGCATTGAGGGCGGCACGCAAGGTCACGGTACCGAAGGCGCGCGAGCGGATCAGCGGCATTTCCCACAACAGCCGCACCACCGGCTCGGCGCCTATGCCGGCCAGGGCGTTGATGCGGAAGGTGGGGTCGTTGTCGTCCTCGACGTCTAGCATCGGGTAGAGGCTGTCCCAGTACTGCTGCAGTAGCGCCTGGATCAGCTGCAGCGCCTGGGCCAGGCCGGGCAGGCCATCGAGGGCGATGCTGCTTTGCAGGTAATAGTTGGCGATGCGCAGATCCTTGCTGCGCGCGAACAGCTCGACGCACAGATCGCGCACCTGGCGCCATTCCGGCGGCTCGGCGGGCAATACCGAATCGCCCATCTGGCGCTCGGGTTGGCCCTGGGCGACGCGCTCGAGTTCGAGGAACGCCGAGTCGTATTCGAGATCGGCGCCACTCGGGGAGTCGGGGGATACCGCGGTCAACAGCTGCTGTACGTCCACCACAATGGGTGATCTCCATATCCAACCTGCTGCGGGCAGGCATACCGTCAGAGCGAACGTTGGACTTCAATCCACATCCTGTGGATTACGTTCTATTCGGAGCGGGGCATGGCCACTCCGATCGAGTTGTTAGAGCAAGTCTTGGCGTTGTTTTAGGCTTGTCAAGAAATTGGCCAGGCGCCTGGACGAACTGTCGAGCGGATTAAGATAGGCGAGCCGAAATTCTTTATTTAGTGTCTTTCGCTATATTGCTAATTACAAAAAAGCAGATTCAAAGTGTTACTCCTGAACAACACTGGTCAACTTTGTGATGCCTATACTCAGGGCACCGGTTGGGGACTCATGCGGTCGATGAGCGAAGTTTTGTAAGGAGTTTGAATGCCGCTGCGTTTGACCATCACCAGTTATCACAAGCTGACGCCCGGGCAGCGTGCGGACATGGAGCTCGACCGCGGCGAGCTGCGCATCGGGCGCAACCCGGAGAACGACTGGGTATTGCCCGACCCGGAGCGCCTGGTATCGGGCCAGCACTGCGTGATCCAGTTCCGCGACGGCACCTATTACCTGACCGACACCAGCACCAACGGCGTGCAACTGGTCAACGCCGGGGTGCGCCTGCACCGCGGCAATAGCGAGCCGCTGCGGGACGGCGAGCTGGTGCGCCTGGGCGAGTACGACATCCTGGTACAGATTACCGGCGCCGACATATCGTCGCCGGGGCTGCCCGCCGCCAGCGATCCCTTCACCGGCTTCGATGCGCTG
>NZ_AVOF01000543.1:0-1445 GCF_000465935.2 Pseudomonas sp. EGD-AK9 | reverse complement strand
AGGGCCGCGGCGGCAGCGCCTTCGCCGCCGGCGCCGCGCTGTCGCTGACCAATCCGCAGAACCTGGTGTACTGGGCGGCCATGGGCGGCGCCATGGCCGCCATCGGCGTGGCCGAGCCGACGCCTACCCACCTGGCGCTGTTCTTCGCCGGCTTCATGCTCTCCTCGCTGCTCTGGTGCTTTATCTGCGCCGGCCTGGTGGACTGGTTCCGCCGCGCCGCCTCGCGGCTCTGGCACCGCCTCACCTACCTGGCCTGCGGCCTGGCCCTGCTCGGGCTGTCCGGCATGACCCTGGCCGAGCTGTTGTAAGGCTGGCTTCGTTGGGCTTCGTCGCGGGCTCCTCAGCCCAACCTGCGGCCTCCCCTGCCGTCGGCTGGCGCTGAGCGCAGCGAAGCCCAACGGCAAGAGCGCGGCTATCGCCCCCATCCAGACAATCAACCGGAGGCGCCGGCGAACGCGTCTAGACTCCAGCCTATCCACCCCTGGAGCACACGGGAGAAACGCCATGCCCCTGCACAGCCTGTTACGCAACCTCCTCGCCGCCTATGCCTGCGGCGCCAGCGGCAGCACCGGCGGGGGCCGTCTCGACTGAGCACCGCCGTCGGAGACGGCCGGCACGGCCCGGGCACTGGGCAAGACCCGACGCTGGCGCGATGATAGGCGCCGCTCATTCCCTCCCCTCAAGGATTGCCCCATGGCCGGAACCAGCCTGCTCGCCCTGCTCGACGATATCGCCGCGGTACTCGACGACGTCGCGGTAATGACCAAGGTCGCCGCGAAGAAGACCGCCGGCGTGCTCGGCGACGACCTCGCCCTGAATGCCCAGCAGGTCACGGGCGTGCGCGCCGAGCGCGAGCTGCCGGTGGTCTGGGCGGTGGCCAAGGGCTCGTTCAAGAACAAGCTGATCCTGGTGCCGGCGGCCCTGCTGATCAGCGCCTTCGCGCCCTGGGCGGTGGTGCCGCTGCTGATGTTCGGCGGCCTGTTCCTCTGCTACGAGGGCTGCGAGAAGCTGGCGCACAAGCTGCTGCACAAGCCGCAGGCGCAGGCCCAGCAGCAGGAACTGCTGGAGGCGGTGGCCGACCCGCAGGTCGACCTGGTCGCCTTCGAGCGCGACAAGATCCGTGGCGCGGTGCGCACCGACTTCATCCTCTCCGCCGAGATCATCGCCATCACCCTCGGCACCGTCGCCGCCGCCAGCTTCGCCAAGCAGGTGGCGGTGCTCAGCGGCATCGCCGTGCTGATGACCGTCGGCGTCTACGGCCTGGTCGCCGCCATCGTCAAGCTGGACGACGCCGGCCTCTACCTCAGCCAGCGCGCCAGCCGCGCCGCCCAGGCGCTGGGACGCGGCATCCTGCGCCTGGCGCCCTGGCTGATGAAGAGCCTGTCGGTCCTGGGCACCGCCGCCATGTTCATGGTCGGCGGCGGCATCCTGGTTCACGGCCTGCC
>NZ_AVOF01000542.1:0-1462 GCF_000465935.2 Pseudomonas sp. EGD-AK9 | reverse complement strand
GACGCGGGCGCGGGCGCGCGGGCCCTGGATGGCGAGCATGGCCAGGTCGCGGCGCTCGCGCAGCTCGACGGCGAAATCGCCGGCCTGGGCGTGCATCCAGGCCAGGTCCTTGTCGCGGGTGCCGGCGTTGACCACCAGGCGGTAGCCCTGCTCCTGGGAAGCAGAGCTGGTGAGGTAGACGATCAGGTCGTCGATCACCCCGCCCTGCTCGTTGAGCATGGCGCTGTACAGCGCCTTGCCGACGCCCTCCAGGCGCGCCACGTCGTTGGCCAGCAGGCGCTGCAGATAGGCCTGCGCCTGGCTGCCGGCGACGTCCACCACGCACATGTGCGAGACGTCGAACACGCCGCACTCGCGGCGCACCTGATGATGCTCCTCCACCTGCGAGCCGTAGTGCAGCGGCATGTCCCAGCCGCCGAAATCGACCATCTTGGCGCCCAGCGCCAGATGCAGGTCATAGAGGGGGGTACGCTGTCCCATGGGTGTCTCCTTCCGGGCTTGGCGAAGCGATTCAGACCACCTAGAAGCTACCTGCGTTGCCATTGCTGCGTTGAAAGCGGGTTCGAAATGCTCATGTACAAAAGTACATTCCGCTTTCTCTCCCGCTTTCGCCTTGCACTGGCGGCCTCGGCTACGCTTCTAGACGAATCTTGCCGGGTTACCCGGCTCGCGAATGGCGCGCATTGTAGCCGCAAGGTCGGCAGGGGTCATCCTGACCGAAGGTCGCCCTCGGTTAGCCGATCCGCCGCGCCGAACGGCGGATCAGCAGGATCACCGGCAGCAGGCCGACCAGTATCAGGGTCAGCGCCGGCAACGCTGCACGCGCCCATTCGCCTTCGCTGGTCATCTCGAATACCCGCACCGACAGGGTGTCCCAGCCGAAGGGGCGCATCAGCAACGTGGCCGGCATTTCCTTGAGCACGTCGACGAACACCAGCAGCGCAGCGGACAGGGTGCCCGGCAGCAGCAGCGGCAGATAGACCCGCAAGAACAGGCCGATGCCGCCGACGCCGAGGCTGCGCGAGGCCTCCGGCAGCGACGGGCGGATGCGCGCCAGGCTGGTTTCCAGCGGGCCGAAGGCCACCGCCATGAAGCGGATCAGGTAGGCCACCAGCAGCGCCGCCAGGCTGCCCAGCAGCAGCGGCTTGCCGGCGCCGCCCAGGGCGCCGGACAGCGGGATCACCAGTTCGCGGTCGAGGAAGCTGAACGCCAGCATGATCGCCACCGCCAGCACCGAGCCCGGCAGGGCGTAGCCGATATTGCCCAGGGCCACGCCGACGCGCACCCCGCGGGTCGGCGCCTGGCGCCGGGCGAAGGCCAGCAGCATGGCCACCGCGACCGTGATCAGCGCCGCCATGCCGCCCAGGTAGAGGCTGTGCAGGATCAGCCCGGCGTAGCGCTCGTCGAGGTCGAAGCGGCCGCGCTGCCAGAACCACACCAGCAGCTGCAGCAGCGGGATGAC
>NZ_AVOF01000541.1:0-1462 GCF_000465935.2 Pseudomonas sp. EGD-AK9 | reverse complement strand
CGCCGGCGGCGGTCAGGTGCAGGCGCCGCGTGGTGCGGTGCAGCAGCTGGCTGCCGAGGCTGCGCTCCAGGCCGCTGATGCGCTTGGACAACTGGCCCTTGCTGCAGCCCAGGCGCTCGGCGGCGGCGGTGAAGCTGCCGGCCTCGACCAGCAGGGCGAAGGCGACCAGGTCTTCCAGCTCGCTCATGGCGCGGCACTCATTGTTTCCATATGAGAACCAAAGGTTTCACATTGCCCGGATTATTGGCAACCCAATCCCGCCTAAGCTGGTTCCACACCCCCTCACTCAGGAGCCCCAGCATGAAAATCATCCTCGTCGGTGCCAGCGGCACCATCGGCCAGGCCATCGACCGCGAGCTGCGCGAGCGCCACGACATCGTCCGCGTCGGCCGCAACAGCGGCGAGCTGCAGGTGGACATCAGCGACCCGGCCTCGATCCGCCGCCTGTTCGAGCAGACCGGCCCGTTCGACGCGCTGATCAGCGCCGCCGGCAACGCCCATTTCGGCGCGCTGGAGGAACTCACCGCCAAGGAGTTCGCCGTGGGCCTGGACGACAAGCTGATGGGCCAGATCAACCTGGTGCTGATCGGTCGCGAGTTCGCCAACGACGGCGCCTCCTTCACCCTCACCTCCGGCGTGCTCAGCGAAGACCCGATCCGCTACGGCGCGGCGGTCAGCACGGTGAACGCCGCACTGGACGGCTTCGTCCGCGCCGCCGCCATCGAGTTGCCGCGCGGCCTGCGCATCAACGGCGTGAGCCCGACCATCCTCGAGGAGTCGCTGCCGGCCTACGGCCCCTACTTCCGCGGCTTCAAGGCGGTACCGGCGGCCACGGTGGCGCTGGCCTACGCCAAGAGCGCCGAGGGCCGGCAGACCGGCCAGGTGTACCGCGTGCTGTGAGCCGGGCGCTTGTCGCGCCGGCCCGACAACGGGAGCCAACCTGGCCGATTCGCCGTGGCGTCCGGGGGCCTGCACGCACCACATGCACCGCAGGTTCGACAGCGGCAAGGCGGTGCACCAGCCCCGGCAACGCCGACGCTCAGCGCTGCCTGGATAATGCCGCGGTCGGGGCGACCCTACGGCTCCGGCTTGTAGCCCAGGCGCAGCCCGCCCCAGTGGCGGCCCTGAACCTGGATTGGCACCGACAGGTCGTGCATCAGCTCGCCGGTGTCGCGCATATAGGTCTGCAGCAGCAGGCGCTGGCGGTGGCTGCCGCAACGGCTGCCGGTACGGTCGTTGAACAGGCGCTTGCCGCGGCTGCGCGCGGCGTCCCTGGCCGGGTCGCCGCTGGGCGGGTGGTTGAACGCGGCGTTGTGGGTCGGCACGTAGCCTTCGGGGGTGGTGGCGATGGCGAACACCAGCCCTTCGTGGCGTGCGAGCAAGGGCTCCTGCAGCGCCGGCAGCACCTGGTCGGCGTACTGGTCGAAGCGGGTGCGGTACTTCTGCGGCTGGGTGCCGGCAA
>NZ_AVOF01000540.1:0-17662 GCF_000465935.2 Pseudomonas sp. EGD-AK9 | reverse complement strand
CAGGAGGAACCTTCGCGCGCCAGCTTCGACTCCATGGCCGGGGCTGCCCCGCAGGCGCCGACTCCGGCGGTGGCGCCGCGCACAGAGCGCACCGTGCAGGTTGAAGGTGGTCTCAAGCACACCAGTTACCTCAATCGTACCTTCACCTTCGACAACTTCGTCGAGGGCAAGTCCAACCAGTTGGCTCGCGCCGCGGCCTGGCAGGTGGCGGACAACCCCAAGCACGGCTATAACCCGCTGTTCCTCTATGGCGGCGTCGGCCTGGGCAAGACGCACCTGATGCACGCGGTGGGCAACCACCTGCTGGCGAAGAACCCCAACGCCAAGGTGGTCTACCTGCATTCCGAGCGCTTCGTCGCCGACATGGTCAAGGCGCTGCAGCTCAATGCGATCAACGAGTTCAAGCGCTTCTACCGTTCGGTGGACGCGCTGCTGATCGACGATATCCAGTTCTTCGCCAAGAAGGAGCGCTCCCAGGAGGAGTTCTTCCACACCTTCAACGCCCTGCTCGAAGGCGGCCAGCAGGTGATCCTTACCAGCGACCGCTACCCGAAGGAGATCGAGGGCCTGGAAGAACGCCTGAAGTCGCGCTTCGGCTGGGGCCTGACCGTGGCGGTGGAGCCGCCGGAGCTGGAAACCCGCGTGGCGATCCTGATGAAGAAGGCCGACCAGGCCAAGGTCGAACTGCCGCACGACGCGGCGTTCTTCATTGCCCAGCGCATCCGCTCCAACGTGCGCGAGCTGGAAGGTGCGCTGAAACGGGTGATCGCTCACTCGCACTTCATGGGCCGCGACATCACCATCGAGCTGATTCGCGAATCGCTCAAGGACCTGCTGGCCCTGCAGGACAAGCTGGTGAGCATCGACAATATCCAGCGCACCACCGCCGAGTACTACAAGATCAAGATCACCGATCTGCTCTCCAAGCGCCGCTCGCGCTCCATCGCCCGGCCGCGCCAGGTGGCCATGGCGTTGTCGAAGGAACTGACCAACCACAGCCTGCCGGAAATCGGCGTGGCCTTCGGCGGCCGCGATCACACCACGGTGTTGCACGCATGCCGTAAGATTGCTGAACTTAGGGGATCCGACGCGGACATCCGCGAGGACTACAAGAACCTGCTGCGCACCCTGACTACCTGATACCGCAGCTCCACGAGGCAAGGGACTAGACCATGCATTTCACCATTCAACGCGAAGCCCTGTTGAAACCCCTGCAACTGGTCGCCGGCGTCGTGGAACGCCGCCAGACCCTGCCGGTGTTGTCCAACGTCCTGCTGGTGGTTGAAGGCCAGCAGCTGTCGCTCACCGGTACCGATCTGGAAGTCGAACTGGTCGGCCGCGTCACCCTGGAAGAGGCCGCCGAACCAGGCGAGATCACCGTGCCGGCGCGCAAGCTGATGGACATCTGCAAGAGCCTGCCGTCCGACGCGCTGATCGACATCCGCGTCGACGAGCAGAAGCTGCTGGTCAAGGCCGGGCGCAGCCGCTTCAGCCTGTCCACCCTGCCGGCCAACGACTTTCCCACCGTCGAGGAAGGTCCGGGCTCGCTGACCTTCAACCTGCCGCAAGCCAAGCTGCGTCGCCTGATCGAGCGCACCAGCTTCGCCATGGCCCAACAGGACGTGCGTTACTACCTCAACGGCATGCTGCTGGAAGTACAGAGCGGTCTGCTGCGCGCGGTAGCCACCGACGGTCACCGCCTGGCCATGTGCTCGATGGAGGCGGCCATCCAGCAGGACGGCAAGCACCAGGTGATAGTGCCGCGCAAAGGTATTCTCGAGCTGGCCCGCCTGCTCACCGAGCAGGACGCCGAAGTCAGCATCGTCCTCGGTCAGCACCACATTCGCGCCAACACCGGCGAGTTCACCTTCACCTCCAAGCTGGTCGACGGCAAGTTCCCCGATTACGAGCGCGTGCTGCCGCGTGGCGGCGACAAGCTGGTGCTGGCCGATCGTCAGGGCCTGCGCGAAGCCTTCAGCCGTACCGCGATCCTGTCCAACGAGAAGTACCGCGGCATCCGCCTTACCCTGGCCGCCGGCCTGCTGAAAATCCAGGCCAACAACCCGGAGCAGGAAGAAGCCGAGGAAGAGATCGTCGTCGACTACAACGGCGCAAGCCTGGAGATCGGCTTCAACGTCAGCTACCTGCTCGACGTGCTGGGCGTAATGGGCACCGAGCAGGTGCGCCTGATCCTCTCCGACTCCAACAGCAGCGCCCTGCTGCAGGAAGCCGACAACGACGATTCCGCCTACGTCGTCATGCCGATGCGCCTGTGACCGAAGCCGCTAGATGTCGCTGACCCGCGTAACGGTCACCGCGGTGCGCAACCTGCACCCGGTGACCCTCTCCCCCTCCCCCCGCATCAACATCCTTCACGGCGCCAACGGCAGCGGCAAGACCAGTCTGCTGGAAGCCATCCATCTGCTCGGCCTGGCCCGCTCCTTTCGCAGCTCCCGTCTGCAGCCGGTGATCCATTACGAACAACCGGCCTGTACCGTGTTCGGTCAGGTACAGCTGGCCGAAGGCGGCAGCAGCAACCTGGGTATTTCCCGCGACCGCCAGGGCGAGCTGCAGATTCGCGTGGATGGACAGAATGCGCGCAGCGCAGCGCAGCTGGCCGATCTGCTGCCGTTGCAGCTGATCAACCCGGACAGTTTTCGTCTGCTCGAGGGGGCGCCGAAGATTCGCCGGCAGTTCCTCGATTGGGGCGTGTTCCACGTGGAACATCGCTTCCTCGGTGCCTGGCAGCGCCTGCAGAAGGCCCTGCGGCAGCGGAACTCGTGGCTGCGCCATGGTACACTTGACGGCGCTTCGCAGGCCGCGTGGGACCGTGAACTGTGCACAGCCAGCGCGGAGATCGACACCTATAGACGGGCCTATATCCAGGCACTGAAACCGGTATTCGAGCGTACCCTGGCAGAGCTGCTGCAACTCGAAGGGCTGACCCTGAGCTACTACCGCGGCTGGGACAAGGATCGTGAGCTGAGCGACGTGCTCGCCGCCTCCCTCCTCCGCGACCAGCAACTCGGGCATACCCAGGCAGGCCCCCAGCGCGCCGATCTGCGCTTGCGGCTGGCCGGGCATAACGCGGCGGAGATCCTTTCGCGAGGGCAACAGAAATTGGTGGTGTGCGCGTTGCGCATCGCCCAAGGCCACTTGGTCAACGAGGCCAAGCGCGGCCAATGTATCTATCTGGTCGACGACCTGCCGTCGGAACTGGATGAGCAGCACCGGTTGGCATTGTGCCGGTTGCTGGAAGATTTGCACTGCCAGGTGTTCATCACCTGTGTAGACCATGAATTGTTGAGGGACGGCTGGCAAACGGATACGCCGGTTGCCATGTTCCACGTGGAACATGGCCGTATCACCCAGACCCACGACCACCGGGAGTGAAGGCATGAGCGACAACCAAACGTACGACTCCAATAACATTAAGGTCCTCAAGGGCCTGGATGCCGTACGCAAGCGGCCTGGCATGTACATCGGCGATACCGACGATGGCAGCGGTCTGCACCACATGGTGTTCGAGGTGGTCGACAACTCCATCGACGAGGCCCTGGCCGGGCATTGCAGCGAGATCGTCATCACCATCCATCCGGATGAGTCGATCAGCGTGCGCGACAACGGCCGCGGCATTCCGGTGGATATCCACAAGGAAGAAGGTGTTTCCGCCGCCGAAGTGATCATGACCGTGCTGCACGCCGGCGGTAAGTTCGACGACAACAGCTACAAGGTCTCCGGCGGCCTGCATGGCGTGGGTGTTTCGGTGGTCAACGCGCTGTCCAAGGAACTGGTGCTGACCATCCGCCGCGGCGGCAAGATCTGGGAACAGACCTACGTGCATGGCGTGCCCCAGGCGCCGCTGGCCGCCGTTGGTGACACCGAAGGCACCGGCACGCAGATTCATTTCAAGCCCTCGGAAGAAACCTTCCACAATATCCACTTTAGCTGGGACATCCTGGCCAAGCGCCTGCGCGAACTGTCCTTCCTCAACTCCGGCGTCGGCATCCTGCTCAAGGACGAACGCAGCGGCAAGGAAGAACTGTTCAAGTACGAGGGCGGTCTGCGCGCCTTCGTCGAGTACCTCAACCACAACAAGACCACGGTCAACCAGGTGTTCCACTTCAACGTGCAGCGCGACGATGGCGTCGGCGTGGAAGTGGCCCTGCAGTGGAACGACAGCTTCAACGAGAACCTGTTGTGCTTCACCAACAACATTCCCCAACGCGACGGCGGCACCCACCTCGCCGGCTTCCGCTCGGCGCTGACGCGTAACCTCAACACCTATATCGAGCAGGAAGGCCTGGCCAAGAAGTTCAAGGTCAGCACCACCGGCGACGATGCCCGCGAAGGCCTGACCGCGATCATCTCGGTCAAGGTGCCGGACCCGAAATTCAGCTCGCAGACCAAGGACAAGCTGGTCTCCAGCGAAGTGAAGACCGCGGTCGAACAGGAAATGGGCAAGTACTTCGCCGACTTCCTGCTGGAAAACCCCAACGAAGCCAAGGCCGTGGTCGGCAAGATGATCGACGCTGCCCGCGCCCGCGAAGCCGCGCGCAAGGCCCGCGAGATGACCCGCCGCAAGGGCGCGCTGGATATTGCCGGGCTGCCCGGCAAGCTGGCCGACTGCCAGGAAAAGGACCCGGCGCTGTCCGAACTCTACATAGTGGAGGGTGACTCCGCGGGCGGTTCTGCCAAGCAGGGCCGCAACCGCAGGACCCAGGCGATCCTGCCGCTCAAGGGCAAGATCCTCAACGTGGAAAAAGCCCGCTTCGACAAGATGCTCTCCTCCCAGGAAGTCGGCACCCTGATCACCGCCCTCGGCTGCGGTATCGGGCGCGAGGAGTACAACATCGACAAGCTGCGTTACCACAACATCATCATCATGACCGACGCCGACGTCGACGGCTCGCACATCCGTACCCTGCTGCTGACCTTCTTCTTCCGCCAGCTGCCGGAGCTGATCGAGCGCGGCTACATCTACATCGCCCAGCCGCCGCTGTACAAGGTGAAGAAGGGCAAGCAGGAGCAGTACATCAAGGACGACGAGGCCATGGACGAATACATGACCCAGTCGGCCCTGGAAGACGCCAGCCTGCACGTCAACGAAGGCGCCCCAGGCCTGGCCGGCGAGGCGCTGGAGAAGCTGGTGGGCGAGTACCGTGGGGTGATGAAGACCCTCAATCGCCTATCGCGTCTGTACCCGATCGAGCTCACCGAGCACTTCGTCTACCTGCCGCGCGTCAGCGTCGAGCAACTGGCAGACCAGCGTGCCATGCAGGCCTGGCTGGGCCTGCTCGATGCTCGCCTGAAGGTCATGGAGAAGTCCGGTCTGGTGTACAAGACCAGCCTGCGCGAAGACCGCGAGCGCCACCTGTGGCTGCCCGAGGTGGAGCTGATCTCCCACGGCGTCTCCAGCTACATCACCTTCAACCGCGACTTCTTCGCCAGCAACGACTACCGCACGGTGACCGCGCTCGGCGAGCAGCTCAACAACCTGCTGGAAGACGGCGCCTACGTACAGCGCGGCGAGCGCAAGAAGCCGGTGACCAGCTTCAAGGAAGGCCTGGAATGGCTGATGAGCGAGAGCACCAAGCGCCACAGCATCCAGCGCTACAAGGGGCTCGGCGAGATGAACCCGGAGCAGCTGTGGGAAACCACCATGGACCCGGAAGTGCGCCGCATGCTCAAGGTAACCATCGAGGACGCCATCGCCGCCGACCAGATCTTCAACACCCTGATGGGCGATGCCGTGGAGCCGCGCCGCGACTTCATCGAGTCCAACGCCCTGGCGGTGTCCAACCTGGACTTCTGATCGGCAGCAAGATCAGGCCAAGCAGATGATTGGCCGCGTCGTAAACAGAAAGCCCCGGCTGAAAACAGCCGGGGCTTTCTGTTTTAAGTGCTGCCATTAACTGAGGATCAAGTTGAGCTGATCGTCGAGCGAGCAGGCGCGCCGGCCTCGGGAGTCCTTGTTCCGGACAACTTATGCCCGGTGGCGGTGATACCGCTTCAGAGAAAAATACCCGTAAAAATCAATGGGCTATAGGAAGATCTGGCGCCTTTCCTACAGTTCGCCCACAGCTTATCCACAGCGGACTAGTCAGGCCTGCTCGGCGAGGCTGGCCAGTTGCGGCGCGGCGCCGCGCAGTTCGGTCTGCCGTTCGCAGACCCAGGCGAAGGCGCGTTCGTTGAGTTCGGCGATGGCGCGCGGGCCCTCGCCTTCGGCGTGCATCGGTGCGCCGATGATCACCTGCACGGTGCCGGGGCGCTTGCCCCAGCCCTGCTTGGGCCAGAACTCGCCGGCATTGTGGGCGATGGGCAGCAGCGGCAGACCGGCGTTCACCGCCAGCGACGCGCCGCCGCGGGAGAACTTACCGATCTGGCCCGGCGGAATGCGCGTGCCCTCGGGGAAGATCAGCACCCAGGCGCCCTGCTTGAGGCGTTCGTCGCCCTGCTTGGCCAGCTGCTTGAGCGCCGCCTTGGGGTTGCTGCGGTCGATGGCGATGGGCTTGAGCAGGGCCATGGCCCAGCCGAAGAACGGCACGCGCAGCAGCTCGCGTTTGACCACCTGGGACAGCGGCTCGAACAGCGCGGAGAGGAAGAAGGTCTCCCAGGTGCTCTGGTGGTTGGCCAGGATCACGCAGGGCTGCGCGGGGATGTGCTCCAGGCCGCGCACCTGGTAGCGGATGCCGACCACCACCCTGGCCAGCCACACCGCGCAGCGGCACCAGTTCTGGATGACGAAGCGGTAGCGCCGACGGAACGGCAGGAAGGGCGCCGCCAGTACGCTGACGATGCACCAGAGAAAGGCGCTGGACGACAGGAGCAGGTAGAAGAGCGTGGTTCTGAGGGCCTGCGATATCGTCATGGAGCCTTGCACCTTATGAGAGCAGTTGATCGGCGACGGCCGCCAGATCATCGAATACCAGGGTTCCCGGCGGCAACGGTTTGGCCAGGGTACGTTCGCCCTTGCCGGTTTTCACCAGCACGGGCTGACAGTCGACGGCTTGCGCGGCCTGCAGGTCACCGCTGCTGTCGCCGACGAACCACACGCCTGCCAATGGCGTGCCGTAGTGCGCGGCAATGCCGTGCAGCAGGCCCGGTTTCGGCTTGCGGCAGGCGCAGCCGTCGTCCGGCCCGTGCGGGCAGTGGAGGATCAGGCCGAGGTCGCCGCCCTGCTCCGCCACCAGTTCGCGCAGGCGCGCGTGCATGGCTTCGAGGGTGGCCAGGTCGTAGTAGCCACGGGCGATGCCGGATTGGTTGGTGGCCACCGCCACGGTCCAGCCGGCGCGCGACAGGCGGGCGATGGCGGCGATGGACGAAGGGATCGGAATCCATTCGTCCAGGCTCTTGATATAGGCGTCGGAGTCCTGGTTGATGACGCCGTCGCGGTCGAGAATCAGCAACTTCATAGCTACAAGCTCCAAGGCGCAAGCTCCAAGTCAGGGCGGACAGCTTGCCGCTCGAAGCTTGGAGCTTGCCGCGGCTGGCGTCAGCCCAGCACCGAGATATCCGCCACGCCGAGGAACAGCCCGCGCAGGCGGGCCAGCAGGGCGTAGCGGTTGGCGCGTACCTTGGCGTCTTCGGCGTTGACCAGCACCGCCTCGAAGAAGGCGTCCACCGGCTCGCGCAGGCTGGCCAGCTGGCTCAGCGCCTGGCTGTACTGACGCGACGCGGCCAGCGGTTGCACGGCCTGGTCGGCCTGCTGGATCGCGGCGTTGAGGGCGAACTCGCTGGGGCTGTCGAAGTAGTGCGCCTCGACCTGGGCGGCGATGCCGCCTTCGGCCTTGCTCAGCAGGTTGGACACGCGCTTGTTCGCCGCGGCCAGGGCGGCGGCTTGCGGCAGGGCGCGGAACGCCTGCACGGCCTGCACGCGTTGGTCGAAGTCCAGCGGCGAGGTCGGGCCGACCGCGCGCACCGCCTGGTACACCGCGACCTCGACGCCTTCGTCCTCGTAGCGGGCGCGCAGGCGGTCGAAGATAAAGTCCTGCACCATAGCCGCGAGTTCGTCCAAGTTGGTTTGGGTGGTTTGGCCTCGTGCGGCGTTTTTGGCACAAGCCATAACCCATTCCATCTCCAGATTTATCTGGCCTTGATAGGTTTGGATGGAGTGCTTAATAGCCGCTGCCAGATCCAGATCCAGGTCCTTCTCGATCAGGATCCGCAGAATCCCCAGCGCCGCGCGACGCAGGGCGTAGGGGTCCTTGGAGCCGGTGGGCAGCATACCGATGCCGAAGATGCCGACCAGGGTGTCGAGCTTGTCGGCCACGGCCACGGCGGCACCGGTCAGGGTGCTCGGCAGTTCGGCGCCGGCACCACGCGGCATGTACTGCTCGTTCAGGGCCAGGGCGACGTCCTGCGGCTCACCGTCGTTGAGCGCGTAGTAGTAGCCGGCGATGCCCTGCATCTCGGGGAATTCGCCGACCATCTCGGTGGCCAGGTCGCACTTGGACAGCAGACCGGCACGGGCGGCGCGCGCCTCGTCGCCGCCGACTTCGCGGGCGATGAAACCGGCCAGCGCCGATACCCGCTGGGCCTTGTCGAACACCGAGCCGAGCTGGGCCTGGAACACCACGTTGGCCAGGCGCTGGTTGAAGCCTTCGAGCTTGTGCTTCTTGTCCTGCTTGAAGAAGAACTCGGCGTCGGTCAGGCGCGGACGCACGACTTTCTCGTTGCCCGAGACGATCTGCGCCGGATCCTTGCTTTCGATGTTCGCCACGGTGATAAAGCGCGGCAGCAGCTTGCCCTTGGCATCGAGCAGGCAGAAGTACTTCTGGTTGTCCTGCATGGTGCTGATCAGCGCCTCCTGCGGCACCTCGAGGAAGCGTTCCTCGAAGGAGCAGACCAGCGGCACCGGCCACTCGACCAGCGCGGTCACTTCGTCCAGCAGCGCCGGCGGCACGATGGCCGTGCCCTGCTCGGCGGCGGCCAGCTCGTCGACGCGGCGGGAGATGAGCTCGCGGCGCTCGGCGAAGTCGGCCAGCACATAGGCGCTGCGCAGGTCCTCGGCGTAGCTGGCCGGGCTGCCGATGCGCACCTCGCGGTTGGCGTGGAAGCGGTGGCCGCGGGACACGCGGCCGGCCTTCTGCGCGAGGATCTCGCAGTCGACCACGGCGTCGCCGAACAGCATCACCAGCCACTGGGTGGGACGGACGAACTCGTCGCGGCGATCGGCCCAGCGCATGCGTTTGGGGATCGGCAGGTCGTTCAGCGAATCCTGCACTATGGTCGGCAGCAGCTGCACCGCCGGCTGGCCGGGGATGTGCTGGGCGAAGCGCAGTTTCGCGCCGCTGCGGTCGATCTCGGCCAGGTCGACGCCGCACTTCTTGGCGAAGCCCAGGGCGGCCTGGGTCGGCTTGCCTTCGGCGTCGAAGGCGGCCTGGATCGGCGGGCCGTCGAGGTTCATGCTGCGGTCAGGCTGCTGGCTGGCGAGTTGCTCGACCAGTACCGCCAGGCGCCGCGGCGCGGCATAGACGCGGCTGGAGGCGTAGTCCAGGCCGGC
Source organism: Pseudomonas sp. EGD-AK9 (assembly GCF_000465935.2). NCBI lineage: Bacteria > Pseudomonadati > Pseudomonadota > Gammaproteobacteria > Pseudomonadales > Pseudomonadaceae > Pseudomonas > Pseudomonas sp. EGD-AK9. The sequence continues at coordinate 8,157 of NZ_AVOF01000540.1, read as the reverse complement.
GGCCTTGAGGCCTTTCTCGATGCCGGCGAGGAAGGCCTCGCCGAGGCTCTTCAGGGCTTTCGGCGGCAGCTCTTCGGTGCCCAGTTCGACCAGAAAATCTTGTGCACTCATGCTTGCGCCTCCAGCTTGGCCAGTACTTCGTCACGCAGTTCGGCGCTGGCCATGGGGAAGCCGAGGCGGGCGCGCGCCTGCAGGTAGCTCTGCGCTACCGCACGGGCCAGGGTGCGCACGCGCAGGATGTACTGCTGACGCGCGGTCACCGAGATGGCGCGGCGGGCGTCGAGCAGGTTGAAGGTGTGCGAGGCCTTGAGCACCATCTCGTAGGTCGGCAGCGGCAGCTGCAGCTCGATCAGGCGATTGGCTTCGCTCTCGTAGAAATCGAACAGCTCGAACAGCTTGTCGACGTTGGCGTGCTCGAAGTTGTAGGTGGACTGCTCCACCTCGTTCTGGTGGAACACGTCGCCGTAGGTCACGGTGCCGAACGGGCCGTCGGTCCAGATCAGGTCGTAGACCGAGTCGACGCCCTGCAGGTACATGGCCAGGCGCTCCAGGCCATAGGTGATCTCGCCGGTCACCGGGTAGCACTCGATGCCACCAACCTGCTGGAAGTAGGTGAACTGGGTGACTTCCATGCCGTTGAGCCAGATTTCCCAGCCCAGGCCCCAGGCGCCGAGCGTCGGCGATTCCCAGTTGTCCTCGACGAAGCGGATGTCGTGCACCAGCGGGTCGATGCCGATGGCCTGCAGCGAGCCGAGGTACAGCTCCTGGAAGTTCTCCGGGTTGGGTTTCAAGACCACCTGGAACTGGTAGTAATGCTGCAGGCGGTTGGGGTTCTCGCCGTAGCGGCCGTCGGCCGGACGGCGCGAGGGCTGCACGTAGGCGGCGTTCCAGGTCTCGGGACCGACGGCGCGCAGAAAGGTGGCGGTGTGGAAGGTCCCGGCGCCCACTTCCATGTCGTAGGGCTGCAGCACCACGCAGCCCTGCTCGGCCCAGTAGTTCTGCAGGGCCAGGATCAGGTCCTGGAAGGTGCGCACGGCAGGCTTGGTCTGGCTCACGAAAAATTCACCTGTTGAGGCTGCGACGGAAAGCCGGGGAGTATATCGAAACTGGGCGCAGCCCGCAGGATCAGGCGCGCCCGGCTTCGCGAGACTGTATTTATATCCAGCTGTTTTACCGCTATAGTCCGAGCCATCTCCCGCGACCGAGGCCGAGACCATGCCCCGCTGCTTCTGGTGTACCGATGATCCGCTGTACCAGGCCTACCACGATGAGGAATGGGGCGTGCCGCAGCGCGAGCCGCGCGCGCTGTTCGAGATGCTGCTGCTCGAAGGGGCCCAGGCCGGGCTGTCGTGGATCACCGTGCTGAAGAAGCGCGAGCGCTATCGTCAGGTGCTGCACGGCTTCGAGCCCGAACGCCTGGCGCGGCTGAGTGACGAGGAAATCGAGGCGCTGATGCAGGAGCCCGGCATCATCCGCAACCGCCTCAAGCTCAAGGCCGTGCGGCAGAACGCCCAGGCCTGGCTGAAGCTGGAGGATCCGGTGACCTGGCTCTGGTCCTTCGTCGGCGGCGCGCCGAAGATCAACCATTTCAGCGACCGCAGCCAGATGCTGGCGGTGACGCCCGAGGCCGAGGCGATGAGCAAGGCGTTGCGCAAGGCGGGCTTCAACTTCGTCGGGCCGACCATCTGCTATGCCTTCATGCAGGCCACGGGCATGGTGATGGACCACACCACCGACTGCGACCGTTACCCCGCGTTGAGCGGTTCGGCGGCGACGGCCTGAAGGCCGCAGCGGCCACAGATCGCATCCGGGCTACGTGATCTGACCATGGCGGGTACAATGCCGGCTTTTCATGCAACCCCTGGAGTCATTCGTGGAAGCATTCAAAGGCCGGCTGGTGGTCGGCTTTCTCCGTCTGTTCGCCCTGCTGCCCTGGCGCGCCGTGCAAGCGGTGGGCAATGCCATCGGCTGGCTGATGTGGAAATTGCCCAACGGCTCGCGCGACGTGGTGCGCATCAACCTGAGCAAGTGCTTTCCCGAGCTGAATCAGGCCGAACTGGATCGTCTGGTCGGGCAGAGCCTCAAGGACATCGGCAAGACCCTCACCGAAAGCGCCTGTGCCTGGATCTGGCCGGCGCAGAAGTCGCTCAAGCTGATCCGCCAAGTGGAAGGCCTGGAGGTGCTGCAGCAGGCGCTGGCCTCGGGCAAGGGCGTGGTCGGCATCACCAGCCACCTGGGCAACTGGGAAGTGCTCAACCACTTCTACTGCAACCAGTGCAAACCGATCATCTTCTACCGTCCGCCCAAGCTCAAGGCCGTCGACGAGCTGCTGCAGCAGCAGCGCGTGCAGATGGGCAACCGCGTGGCGCCCTCGACCAAGGAGGGCATCCTCAGCGTCATCAAGGAAGTGCGTAAAGGCGGCGCCGTGGGCATTCCCGCCGATCCCGAGCCGAGCCGTTCCGCCGGCGTTTTCGTGCCCTTTCTCGGCACCACCGCGCTGACCAGCAAGTTCGTCCCCGGCATGCTCGCCGGCGGCAAGGCGGTCGGCGTGTTCCTGCATGCGCTGCGCCTGCCGGACGGCAGCGGCTACAAGGTGATCCTCGAAGCGGCACCCGAAGGCATGTACAGCGAGAACGTGGAAGAAGGCGTGGCGGCCATGAGCGAAGTGGTGTCGCGCTACGTGCGCAACTACCCGAGTCAGTACATGTGGAGCATGAAACGCTTCAAGAAACGTCCGGACGGCGAGGCCAAGTGGTACTGAAGCAAGGCGCCGCGATGGCGCCTTTTTTCCGCCAATCCTTGGGATTTGCCGACGTTTTACTTTATTAAAGGCGGCATCCTCCGCGCCGAATGGAAGCCCCGCCATGTCGAATCAGCGTCACCAGGTACGCACCCCGATCAGGTGCCGGATCAAGATCTGCCACCCCAGCTTCGGCGAACTGGTGGCGCAGACCCGCGACCTGTCCGACAGCGGCGTCTACGTGCGGCATCCGCAGATGGCAGCGCTGAGCGTCGGCGATCGGGTCAGCGGCCAGGTGCAGGACCTGCCGATCGAGGCACCGGTGCTGCAGATGGAGGTGGTGCGGGTGGATGCCGAAGGGGCCGGGCTGCGCTTTATGCAGGCCTGAGCGCTGTACAAGAAATGACCGCCCATCCGCCGCGGGTTAAAAAGTTACCCTGCGAGTCAGGAAATCGCTAGAATGCTGGCCGCCGCGCCAGGTCGCGGCCCGACCATGGGTTCCCTCACCCCATCGCACTCAAAAAGGATCGACATGCACAGCCTCACCCCTTCGGCCCGCCGTGCGGCGCTGGCCGTTCTGATCGCCTTCCATATCCTGATCATCATCGCCAGCAACTACCTGGTGCAGCTGCCCATGAGCCTGTTCGGCTGGCAGACCACCTGGGGCGCGTTCAGCTTTCCCTTTATCTTCCTCGCCACCGACCTGACCGTGCGCCTGCTCGGCAAGGGCCCGGCGCGCCAGGTGATCGCCCGGGTGATGCTGCCGGCGCTGCTGGCGTCCTACGTGGTCTCGGTGCTGTTCCACGAGGCGCGCTTCGCCGGTTTCGCCGCCCTCGGCGAGTTCAACTCCTTCGTCTTCCGCATCGCCCTGGCCAGCTTCCTCGCCTATGTGCTGGGGCAGCTGCTGGATATTCAGGTGTTCGACCGCCTGCGCCAGCTGCGCCAGTGGTGGGTGGCGCCGGCCGCCTCGACCCTGCTGGGCAACCTGCTGGACACCTACGCCTTCTTCTCCATCGCCTTCTGGCGCAGCGGCGACGCCTTCATGGCCGCCAACTGGGTGGAGATCGCCACGGTGGACTATGCGATCAAGCTGGCGATCAGCCTGATTCTGTTCGTACCGCTGTACGGCATGCTGCTCGGCGCCATCGGCCGGCTGCTGCCGCGGGAGCGGGCAGTGGCCTGATCAAGCCACCTGAACCACGTTGAAGATCTCCATCGGGCCGTTGTCGAAACCGCCCATGCTGCGGGTGCGCAGATCCACGCGAACGACGCTGATGTCCTTGGGCGAAGCGCCCTTGGACCAGTCGACGAAGACGACGCTGTTGGAGTAGAAGTCGTAGGACGGCACCGGCACCTTCCAGCGTCCCCATACGTCCCCTTTCCAGCCCCGCCCGGACCAGTCGGTGTCGGCAGTCGAGCCAGACTGCTGCGCCAGATGGGCGACGAATACCCGCCCATCGGTGCTGCCGACCACGATCTGACAGCCGCTGAACGGGCCGCTCGCCGACCAAGTCTCGCCGGCCTCGGCGATGCCGTAGGCGGCGCGGGTCTCGACGTAATGCACCCACATGCCGGGCGGGCTTCCGATGCCGGCTGACAAGGTGAGGATGCCGTTGCCGTCGGTGCCCAGGTTTGCCTGACTACGACAGGAGATAGCGCCTGTGCCGCCGGTATTCGGTGCGCGCAGGGTAACGGCCAGTTGGCCATTCTTGGCGGCGACAAGACCGGAGAAGCTGGGTTTCATCGGTCGACTCCCATGCGAGGGCGAAGGGCGAAGCAAGGCTTCGCCTCAGGCTAGCTCAGGAGCGGCGGGCTGTCAGGGGTGGGCCTTGTCCAGCTTGCGCAGAAACACCGTCATTTCCTTTTCCGCCTGCTTGTCGCCCTTGGCTTGCGCGGCGGCGATGCCCTGTTGCCAGGCCTGGCGCGCGCCGTCGGTGTCGGCGCCGGCCTGCAGGGCCTTGCCCAGCAGCTTCCAGGCCGCCGAATAAGCCGGATCGAACTCGACGCAGCGGCGCAGGTGTTCGGCAGCCAGGGCGGCGTTGCCGGCATCCAGATGGCCCTTGCCCAGGCCGAAGCGCAGCAGGGCGTTGTCGGTGCCTTTGGCCAGCAGTTTTTCCAGCGTCTCGGTGCTCATCTCGGATCCTGCGTTGTCGCCCGGATTGGCCGGGTTCAAAAGAACGTCAGGCCGGCCTGGAACAGGCGCTCGACGTCGCGGATGTATTTCTTGTCGACCAGGAACAGGATCACGTGGTCGCCGGACTCGATCACCGTGTCGTCGTGGGCGATCAGCACTTCCTCGTCGCGGATGATGGCGCCGATGGTGGTGCTCGGCGGCAGGGCGATGTCCTCGATCATGCGGCCGATCACCTTGCTCGACTTGGCGTCGCCGTGGGCGATCACCTCCAGTGCCTCGGCCGCGCCGCGGCGCAGGCTGTGCACGCTTTCGATATCGCCGCGGCGCACGTGGGTCAGCAATGTGCCGATGGTCGCCAGCTGCGGGCTGATGGCGATGTCGATCTCGCCGCCCTGCACCAGGTCGACGTAGGCCGGGTTGTTGATGATGGTCATCACCTTGCGCGCGCCGAGGCGCTTGGCCAGCAAGGACGACATGATGTTGGCCTCGTCGTCGTTGGTAAGGGCGAGGAAGATGTCGGCGTCGTTGATGTTCTCTTCCACCAGCAGGTCGCGGTCCGAGGCGCTGCCTTGCAGCACTATGGTGCTGTCGAGGGCTTCGGACAGGTAGCGGCAGCGCGCCGGGTTCATCTCGATGATCTTCACCTGGTAGCGGCTCTCGATGGCCTCGGCCAGGCGTTCGCCGATATGCCCGCCGCCGGCGATCACCACCTTCTTGTAGCTGTCCTCGAGGCGGCGCATCTCGCTCATCACCGCGCGGATGTGCGCCTTGGCGGCGATAAAGAACACCTCGTCGTCGGCTTCGATCACTGTGTCGCCCTGCGGCATGATCGGCCGGTTGCGGCGGAAGATCGCCGCCACCCGGGTGTCGACGTTGGGCATGTGCTGGCGCAGCTGGCGCAGCTGCTGGCCGACCAGCGGGCCGCCGTAGTAGGCCTTGACCGCCACCAGCTGCGCCTTGCCCTCGGCGAAGTCGATCACCTGCAGGGCGCCGGGGTGTTCGATCAGGCGCTTGATGTAGTTGGTCACCACCTGCTCGGGGCTGATCAGCACGTCGACCGGGATCGCCTCGTTGTCGAACAGGCCGCTGCGGGTCAGGTAGGCCGCCTCGCGCACCCGGGCGATCTTGGTCGGGGTGTGGAACAGGGTGTAGGCCACCTGGCAGGCGATCATGTTGACTTCGTCGCTGTTGGTCACCGCCACCAGCATGTCGGCATCGTCGGCACCGGCCTGACGCAGCACGGTGGGGAAGGAACCCTTGCCCTGCACGGTGCGGATATCCAGGCGGTCGCCCAGGTCGCGCAGGCGGTCGCCGTCGGTGTCGACCACGGTGATGTCGTTGGCCTCGCTGGCCAGGTGTTCCGCCAGGGTGCCGCCGACCTGGCCGGCGCCGAGAATAATGATCTTCACTGATGGGCTCCGTTAGCCGCGCGCGGGCGCGGCAGTCTTGATCAGCTTGGCATAGTAGAAGCCGTCGTGGCCGTCCAGCTGCGGCAGCAACTGGCGACCCTGTGGCGATTGCAGGCCGAAGTCGCCGGCGATGGTCACTTCCTGCGCATCCGGGGTGCGGGCGAGGAAGGCGGCGACGGTTTCGCTGTTCTCGGTCGGCAGCACCGAGCAGGTGGCGTAGAGCAGCACGCCGCCCGGCGCCAGCGTCGGCCACAGGGCGTCGAGCAGCTCGCCCTGCAGCTGGGCCAGGGCGGGGATGTCCTCGGGCTGGCGGGTCAGCTTGATATCCGGATGGCGGCGGATCACCCCGGTGGCCGAACAGGGCGCATCGAGGAGGATGCGCTGGAACGGCGTGCCGTCCCACCAGGCGGCGGTGTCGCGGCCGTCGGCGGCGATCAGGGTGGCATCGAGCTGCAGACGTTCGAGGTTCTCGCGCACGCGCGCCAGGCGCTTGGCCTCCAGGTCCACGGCCACCACTTCGCGCAAGGCCGGCTCGACCTCCAGCAGGTGACAGGTCTTGCCGCCGGGCGCGGCGCAGGCGTCCAGCACCCGTTGGCCGGGGGCCAGCTCGAGCAGCTCGGCGGCCAGCTGCGCAGCCTCGTCCTGCACGCTGACGCGGCCTTGCTTGAAGCCGGGCAGCGTGGTCACGTCGCAGGGCTGCAGCAGGCGCACGCCGTCGCGGCTGAAGGTGCAGGGTTCGGCTGCAAGGCCTGCACTGCGTAGCTCTTCGAGATAGGCGTCGCGGCTGCCGTGGCGGCGATTGACCCGCAGGATCAGCGGCGGGGGGGGGTTATTGGCGGCGCAGATGGCTTGCCAGTGCTCGGGCCAGTGCGCCTTGAGCGCCTTCTGCAGCCAGCGCGGGTGGGCGGTGTGCAGCACCGGGTCGCGCTCCAGTTCGGCGAACAGCGCCTCGTGCTCGCGCTGGGCGCGGCGCAGCACGGCGTTGAGCAGGCCCTTGGCCCAGGGTTTTTTCAGCGCGCCGGCGCAGCCGACCGTTTCGCCGATGGCGGCGTGCGCCGGGATGCGGCTGTGCAGCAGCTGGTAGAGGCCGATCAGCAGCAGGGCTTCCACGTCCTTGTCGGCGGCCTTGAAGGGCTTGTCCAGCAGCCTGTCGGCCAGCAGCTGCAGGCGCGGCTGCCAGCGCGCGGCACCGAAGGCCAGGTCCTGGGCCAGGGCGCGGTCGTGGTGTTCGACCTTGTCCAGTTGCGGCGGCAGGCTGCTGCCCAGCGAGGCCTTGCCGGACAGTACGGCGGTCAGGGCGCGGGCGGCGGCCAGGCGTGGGTTCATTGACCGAGCACCAGGCCGGCGGCGAACTGCTCGCGGCGGCTGTTGTAGAGGTCGGCGAAAGCCAGCGGTTTGCCGCCGGGCAGCTGCACACGAGTCAGGCGCAGCGCGCCCTCGCCGCAGGCCACGGTCAGGCCGCGCTTGTCGGCGGCGAGGATGCTGCCGGGCGCGCCGCTGCCCTCGCCTATCTCCGCTGCGTGGACTTTCAGGGTATCGCCCGCCAGCGTGGTATGGCAGATCGGCCAGGGATGGAAGGCACGCACCAGGCGCTCCAGTTCCACGGCCGGACGACTGAAGTCGAGGCGCGCCTCATCCTTGTTCAGCTTGTGCGCGTAGTTGGCCTGGGCATCGTCCTGCACTTCGCCGACCAGGGTGCCGGCGGCCAGGCCGGCGATGGCGGTGAGCACGGCCTGCGGACCGAGCTGGGCAAGGCGGTCGTGCAGGCTGCCGCCAGTATCCTCAGCACTGATCGGCGTGCTGACCTTGAGCAGCATCGGCCCGGTGTCCAGGCCGGCTTCCATCTGCATCACGGTGACGCCGCTCTCGCCGTC
>NZ_AVOF01000539.1:0-1471 GCF_000465935.2 Pseudomonas sp. EGD-AK9 | reverse complement strand
AAGGAGGTGACATGAAAGAGGTCGCCGCCGCTGAGAGAACGGATCACTGAGATGCAGGTGATGATAGAGGGACAGTCACACTTCCAGCCTTTCGGCTTATCCTATTGGGGTTTTGAAGATCTCAATAAGGGAGTTGGAAGCATGACTGCCTCTTATGAATACCACATCGGGGTCGACTACCACAAATCCTACAGCCACCTGGTTGTACAGGACAGCAGTGGCAAGACGCTGAGATCCGGCCGGGTGAAGAACGACCGCCAGTCGCTAGGCGGGTTTCTGGAGCGATATCGTGAGAATAGCCATGCGGTTGTCGAGGCGACCCGCAACTGGATGGTGATCTACGACTGGCTCGACGACATTTGTGATGATGTCGTTCTCGCCCATCCATTGAAGGTCAAGGCGATCGCTGACGCCAAGATCAAGACGGACAAGATCGATGCGACGGTGCTGGCGCATCTGCTGCGAGCCGACCTGGTGCCGGAGGCTTGGGCACCCGGCGAAAAGGCCCGAGAGCTGCGTGTCGCGCTACGCGAGCGAATGTTTTATGTGCGGCTGCGCACGATGACGAAGAACCGTATCGTCACGGTGTTTGATCGGTATCCGGAGCAGACGGCGCAGCTGAAGAAGCTGGGCGACCTGTTTGGCAAGGCCGGCCGCATTCAACTTGCGCAGGTCAAGGTCTCGGAGATCGACCGCATTCAGATCGACCGAGGTCTTGCCTTCATCGGCGACATCGATGTCAGGATCAAGCAATCGGAAGCGACGATCCGGGCGATGACCAAAGCCAATGCCAATGTGAAGCTGTTGAAGACGATCCCCGGCATCGGCGAGTTCTTTGCAAGACTGATCGACGCGGAGATCGACGACATATCGCGGTTTCGCAACCCGAAGAAGCTCGCCGCCTATGCCGGACTGGTGCCGTCGACCTATTCCTCCGGCGGCAAGACCTTCCACGGTAAGATCATCCGGCAAGGCAACAAGTGGCTGCGCTGGGCTTTCGTCGAAGCCGTTTCTCCTGCCATCGCCAGCGATCCGCAGCTTCGCGCCCAATACGAACATCTGAAGATCAGAGGAACAAACAAGGCGCGTGTGGCCATCGCGCGCAAGCTTTTGACGATCGCCTTCCAGATCCTGCGGGACCAGCGCGCCTACGAGCAGCGCGGCGAAAGCAACATGGAGAGCACGTCGACAATATCCCGGTTGTCCTGATCGCTGGCTAGCGAGCCCGGCAGGTCTGGGCTGCGCTCATAAAGGAGAATGGGAAACCGGGAGCCGAACGTCACTCTGTGACCGAAGCTAACGCATCAGGTCACGTATTGGAGATTGGTTCGAGAACCGAGGGGCGGGAAATCACCCATCCAGCGGAAGGAAGAGATTTAGCCGATCGGCAAAATCGCCGATCAAAACGAAACCGAACCCAAGAAAAGCCGCCAGTTGAAGGCGTGTTGTCCCTTGCGTTCTTTCATTGGAG
>NZ_AVOF01000538.1:0-1471 GCF_000465935.2 Pseudomonas sp. EGD-AK9 | reverse complement strand
GCGCGACACCCTGCGCCTGGAGGCGGGGATGAACCTCTACGGCCAGGACATGGACGAGAGCGTCTCGCCGCTGGCTGCCAACCTGGCCTGGACCATCGCCTGGGAGCCGGCCGCGCGCGACTTCATCGGCCGCGCCGCACTGGAGGCGCAGCGCGCCGCCGGTTGCCCGAGCAAGCTGGTCGGCCTGGTGCTGGAGGAGCGCGGCGTGCTGCGCGCGCATCAGGTGGTGCGCGTCGAGGGCATCGGCGACGGCGAGATCACCAGCGGCAGCTTCTCGCCGACGCTAAACAAGTCCATCGCCCTGGCCCGTGTGCCGGCGGCCACCGGCGAGCGCGCCGAAGTGGAAATCCGTGGCAAGTGGTACCCGGTGCGGGTGGTCAAGCCGAGCTTTGTACGTAACGGCAAAACCCTGATCTGATTCATCGGGCCACGGCGCCGGCTTTCGCTCCCGCCGCGGCCTGCTAAATTGTCCTGACGGCCCGCTTGCCGTCATCGCTTACGAGGAACGACACATGAGCAATATTCCCGCCGATCTGCGTTACGCCGCCAGCCACGAGTGGGCGCGCCTGGAGGCCGACGGCAGCGTGACCGTGGGCATTTCCGACCACGCCCAGGAAGCCCTCGGCGATGTGGTGTTCATCGAGCTGCCGGAACTCGGCAAGCAGCTGGACGCCGGCCAGGAAGCCGGGGTGGTGGAGTCGGTCAAGGCCGCCTCCGACATCTACGCGCCGATCGGCGGCGAGGTGATCGCGATCAACGAGGCGCTGGCCGACAGCCCCGAGAGCGTCAACAGCGACCCCTACGGCAGCTGGTTCTTCAAGCTCAAGCCGAGCGATGCCAGCGAGCTGAACAAGCTGCTCGACGCCGCCGCCTACCAGGCCGCTGCCGACGCCGATTCCTGATCGGCGGCAACGCCCAGAGAACCCGCTTCGGCGGGTTTTTGCGTTTATGGCGTACGCCTTGACCGTTGGTCGCCTTGGCTAACACTTTTCAAAAATACAATATATAAAAATACATATTGTATTTGTCTAAGGTGTAGCCATGACCGACGCCCTCGATATCCAGCAGCTGCGCGCCAATGCCGATGCCGCCGGCCAGCTGCTCAAGGCCCTGGCCAACCCGGACCGCCTGCTGCTGCTGTGCCAGCTGGCCCAGGGCGAGCGCAACGTCAGCGAGCTGGAGGCGCTGCTCGGCATCCAGCAGCCGACCCTGTCGCAGCAGCTCGCCGTGCTGCGCCGCGAAGGCCTGGTGGCAACCCGCCGCGACGGCAAGCAGATCCATTACCGCATCAGCAGCCCGGCGGCGCTGGCGGTGATCGAGACGCTGTACCGGCTGTTCTGCGAGGGCCAGGAGCAATGAGCATCGACTGGAACGCCTTCACCCCTTGGAGCGCGCTGGCCGGCGGCGCGCTGATCGGCCTGGCGGCGGCCATCTTCGCCCTGGCCAACGGCCGCATCGCCGGCATCAGCGG
>NZ_AVOF01000537.1:0-1490 GCF_000465935.2 Pseudomonas sp. EGD-AK9 | reverse complement strand
CCTGCTGGCGGCGCTGCACGGCCTGCGCCTGTGGCACTGGCACCTGCCGGGCATCTGGCGCGTGCCGTTACTGTGGTCGCTGCACCTGGCCTACGCCTGGCTGCTGGTCGCCACCCTCGGCATGGCCGCCTGGCACCTGGGTTGGCTGGCGCAGCCCAGCCCGGCCAGCCATGCGCTGGCGGTCGGCGCCCTGGGCGGGCTGGTTCTGGCGATGATGGCGCGGGTCAGCCTCGGCCATACCGGGCGACCGCTGCAGCCGCCCAAAGCCATGGCCTGGGCCTTTACCGTGCTCAACCTGGGCGCCTTGATCCGGGTGGCGGCGGGCGGCAGCTGGCTGTGGCTGGCGGCCCTCTGCTGGGGGCTGGCCTTCGCCCTGTTCGTCGTCCACTACGCGCCGCTGCTGTGCCGGGCGCGGGTCGATGGCCATCCGGGGTGACCAGCGGACCAACAACCATTGGCGCACCGATCCATACGCCGATGTAGGGCAAATCAGCGCGTAGGGTGGATGTCGCTTTTCATATCCACCACAGCGGTGGATCGGTAAAGCGTGATCCACCCTACGCCAACAACCTCAATCGACCAGGGTGCAGGCCATCACCAGCGCATCTTCGCGACCGCCCACCGCCGGGTAGTAGTCGCGGCGCCGGCCGACTTCGTTGAAGCCATAGCGCTCGTAGAGGCGGTAGGCGCTCTGGTTGCTGGCGCGCACTTCGAGGAAGCACTCGCGACCGCCCAGCTCATGGGCCTCTTTCATCAGGTGTTCGAGCAGGCGCAAGCCGAGGCCGCGGCCCTGGCTTTCCGGCTTGACGGTGATATTGAGCAGGTGCGCTTCGTCGAGGATCAGGTTGATCACGCCGTGGCCGACCTGCTGGCCGCCCTCGAACATCAGCCAGCAGTGATAGGACTTGAGGCTGTCGGTGAAGATGCCGCGGGTCCAGGGGTGGCTGAAGGCGGCATATTCGATCTTCAGCACGGCATCGAGATCCGCCTCGGTCATGGGGCGGAAGGAAATCGCATCGGTCATTCGCTGGAACTCGGCGGCAGGTGGCACTCAGGCGTCGGTACTTTTCAGCCAGCGCTGGCGCACCCGCTGCATGGCTTGCCACAACTCGCGCTTGCGCGCCGGCTCTTCCATCAGCAGCTCCAGGCCCGGCAGCGCCCAGCAGGCGCCGAGGCCCTCGATCTGCAGCTCGCGGTTGTAGCTCTGTGCGTCGCCCTCGCCGGCGAAGCGAATGGCCGGCAGGCCGACCAGCCACAGGCAGGTGCTGGGCTGCTCCTCCAGGCGCGCGGCGACGAAGCTCTGCACGAACTCCAGCGCCGCCTGCGGGCCCTGGTCCAGATTGCCGCGCACCAGCAGCGGCCAGCGCACCGGCTCGCCGAGCAGTTGCGGGCTGTCCGGCAGGCCGGCGGCGCGCAGCAGGTCCTTGAGCAGGATGTAGGCCGGGTCGCGGCTCTGGAACGGCTCGCCGGTGGGCAGTTCCACCAGCAGC
>NZ_AVOF01000536.1:0-1497 GCF_000465935.2 Pseudomonas sp. EGD-AK9 | reverse complement strand
TGGGCCACCGTCGCGGGCTGGCTGGGCGTCGAGGGCGTGGCCCCGGCCTTCGTCACGTCAAGCGTGACGAACCGAGCTTCGAGCCAATCGGCCCACTTCGACGCCTTGCGCATCAAGTCGGCCCGGTACACCGCGTTGTACTGCGGCGTGCGCGAGTGGTAGTTCGCCGCCTTCGTCCAGAGGTCGCCCTTGTCGTTGCGGATGTGCATCCGCAGCCGCCAGGCGGCCAGGTCGAACGAGTAGCAGCCGGCAGCCGCCACATCGTTCGCCGTGATGCCGTATCGGGCCAGGTCGCCCAGGTACGCGGTGTTGAACTGCATCGGGCCAACGTCATGCGTGCCATTCGAGTTGCGCACCCACTGGCCCGGCTTGCCGCCCTCTTTCTCGGCGACGGCCAACACGATGTTGACCGGCACCTCGTACTTGACGGCGGCCGAGATCGAGCAGACGACGCGCTCCTGGAGCTGCGGCGGCAGATCGGCGAAGAACGGCATGCCCTCCCCTCCCTCAGTTCAGCCAGGACTGGCGGCGGCGCTCTTCGTCCTCGCGCCGGATGCGTTCGTTGTACTCGGCCAAGGCGCGGTCATAGTCGCGCGCTTCGACCCAATACCCGCCCCGCTCTGGCGTCCCGACATAGCGCGGCAGCGTGCCGCTGCTGGCGAAGTCGGTGTAGGCGTGGCCGGTGTAGGCCCCGCAGTAGTCAGGCAACTGGTTGCTGATGTACGTGCGCCCATCGTCGTAGCCGCCCGTCCACATCACCAACGTCGAGTTCAGCGACTGCGCGTCGCACCGGCCAGCGCCGCGCGAGATCGCCGACACGAGCGACTGCATTTCCGGCGTCTGGCTCGCCACCGGGCAAAGCTGGAGGAAGTTCAGGCGGGCGCGGATCGTGTCCGACAGCTTGCGCTTCGTGATGTTGAAGTACCGCGACAGCGACGGCGTGCATTCGCTCGGGCGCGTGCCCGACGACAGGCACAGGATCGCCTCGCAGGCCAGGCGCGTGTCGCCGGTCAGCACGTCTTGCGCGCTGGCCGTGCCGGCGGTCGATCCGAGGGCTGCCACGAGGGCGGCCAGGGCAAACAGTTTCTTCTTCATGGTTGGACTCTCCTTGGTTACGCAGTTGTGCCGTCGCGGCCTTGCTCGCGGTTGGCGAACGCAGCTACTTCGGACTCGGGATCGGCATCGGCAGGGCCGCCTGCCAGGCTGTTGTCGCCGAAGCTCGGCGCGGGCTGCTGGTCGGGCACGTCGATGTTCTCGGCCGTGCCGCTTCCTTGCGCCTTGATCGCGGCGGCGATCTTTCCGCCAGTGGTGTCGGCGATCCGCTCGGCTGCGGCTTCGCGCAGGCTCGCGGCTTTGGCCTTGGCAACATCGGCGGTTCCCTTCGCCAAGTTCGCGCCGGCGTCGGCGGCGATGCGGCCGGCCGTGCCGAGGGCCGATGCGGCCGATGCGAGCAAGCCGGGGCCGGTGCTGCCCGGTGCGGCCTGCTGCCCTTGCCCT
>NZ_AVOF01000535.1:0-1497 GCF_000465935.2 Pseudomonas sp. EGD-AK9 | reverse complement strand
GGCGGCTGTAGCGCCTCAGGCCGCGGCATGCTCCTTGCGCCAGCTACCGGGCGGCTGCCCGTAGTGTTGGCGGAAGGCGCGGTTGAGCGCGGCCTCCGAACCGTAGCCGATGTCGTAGGCGATCTGCGCCAGGCTGCGCCCTTCGCGCAGCTGGGCGGCGGCCAGTTGCAGGCGCCAGTGCGCCAGGTAGCGGATCGGCGGCTGGCCGATCAGGCGGCTGAAGCGTTCGGCGAAGGCCGAGCGCGACAGGCCCACGGCGCGGGCCAGGGCCTCGGTGGTCCAGTGTTCGGCCGGTTGCCGGTGCAGCAGCGCCAGGGCCTTGCCCACCTGCGGGTCGCACAGGCCGGCGAGCCAGCCGTGGCGGTCGCTCGGCAGCGCTTCCAGGTAACGCCGCACCGCCTCGATAAACAGCAGCTCGGCCAGCTTGTTCAGTGCCGTGCCGGCGCCCTGACGCTGGCCGGCGCTTTCCACCGCGGCGAGGCGGAAGGCCTGCTCGATCCAGGCGCCGCCGGGGCTGTTGCCGACCTGCAGCTTGAGCACGCTGGGCAGGGTCTGCACCAGCGGGTTGTCCGGCACCGCGCAGCCGAGAAAGCCGCAGATCAGGTGGGTCCTGGCGCCGCCGCCGCCGTGACGCAGGCTGGCCAGGCCGCTGCCCTGAGCGGGCGACTGGATCAGGTGGTCGATCACCCGCGCCGGCAGCCCGCTGGCACTGGCCAGCAGGTGCGGGTCGTTGCGCGGCAGCAGGACGATCTCGCCGGCTTCCAGCGGCAGCAGCGGGGCGTCGTCTATCCCCAGCAGCAACCGTCCGTCGAGCACGTAGTGATAGGCCATCAGGTGCGCCGGCTGGGTGCCGGCCAGGCGGCAGTCCTCGGCGTTGACCTGGGCGCGGATGCACCAGGGCGCGCTGAATTCGGCGTGCAGGAAGGCCCCGGCCGACAGGTGGACGGCGGCGAGCACGTGAGAGAGTGCGTCCATTGATCCTCCGGGCGGCGGCTGGATCAAGAATGACGGCGGCCGGGCTATATCCGTCCCTCCCGGTCCCTCTTACCGTAGCACCGGTGTGAAGCCGCAGCCCGGCAGTCGGCGGCGTCCGCGATGACCGGTACACAACCAGCAGAGGACAGCCATGAACAGCCTGCGCGACAACCTGGGCCTGAGCCTGAGCGGCGCCGACCCGCACAGCCTGGAACACTACGAAAGGGGGCTGGCCCAGTTCCAGTGCTATGCCGGCGATCCGCTCGCCGCGGTCGAGGCGGCCCTGGCGCTGCGTCCGGACTTCGTCATGGCCCATGTCCTGCGTGCCTACCTGCACCTGCTGGGCACCGAGCCCGAGGGCCTGGCGGTGGCGCGGCAGTGCCTGCAGCAGGCCCAGGGCCTGCCGGCCGATGCCCGCGAGCGTGGCCACCTGGCCGCCATCGCGGCGCTGCTCGACGGCCACTGGAGCCGCGCCGGGCTGATCCTCGAAGACGTCGCCATCGACGCGCCACAGGACATCCT
>NZ_AVOF01000534.1:0-1497 GCF_000465935.2 Pseudomonas sp. EGD-AK9 | reverse complement strand
CGCGCGCCGACAGGCCGCGGGCGAAGCCCAGGCGAGCGCCGCCGCTGACCTGCTCGCGGTTGCGCGTGGCCTTGACCTCTAGCGGTGCCAGCTGGCGTTCGCGCAACAGCTGGCGCACCTGGCGCGCGCTGTCGGCCTCCAGCACGCCTTTCTGCTGGCGGCCGCGCCCGTCCAGGGCGATATATTCGAAGGCGGCCACTTACTCCTCCCGGGTCACGCGCAGCACTTCCTCGACCGTGGTCACCCCTTCCAGCACCTTGCGCCGCCCGTCGTCGCGGATGCTCGGGCCCAGGCGGCGGGCGTGGCGGGTCATGTCCTGCTCGGAGGCGCGGCTGTGGATCAGCGTGCGCATGGTTTCGTCGAACACCACCAGCTCGTAGATGCCGGTACGCCCGCGGTAGCCCTGCTGGTGGCACTCGGCGCAGCCGCGCGCGTGGTACAGGGTCGGCGCCGATGCGGCCGGCACGCCGAGCAGCGCGCATTCGGCCGCATCGGCGGCATAAGGTTCCTTGCACGCCGGGCACAGCACCCGCACCAGGCGCTGGGCCAGCACGCCGAGCAGGGAGGACGACAGCAGAAAGGGCTCCACGCCCATGTCCACCAGACGGGTGATGGCGCCGATGGCGCTGTTGGTGTGCAGGGTGGAAAGCACCAGGTGGCCGGTCAGCGAGGCCTGCACGGCGATCTCGGCAGTTTCCTTGTCGCGGATCTCGCCGACCATCACCACGTCCGGGTCCTGGCGCAGGATGGCGCGCAGGCCGCGGGCGAAGGTCATGTCCACCTTGGTGTTGACCTGGGTCTGGCCGATGCCTTCGAGGTGGTATTCGATGGGGTCCTCGACGGTGAGGATGTTGCGCGTGTGGTCGTTGAGGCTGACCAGGCTGGCGTACAGCGTGGTGGTCTTGCCCGAGCCGGTGGGGCCGGTGACCAGCAGGATGCCGTGCGGCTTGCGCACCGTCTCCTCCATCAGCGCGCGATCCTCGGCGCGCATGCCCAGGTGCTGCAGCGACAGACGCCCGGCCTGCTTGTCGAGCAGACGCAGCACCACCCGCTCGCCGTTGGCCGAGGGCAGCGTGGAGACGCGGATGTCCACCTCGCGCCCGCCGACCTTGAGCGAGATGCGCCCGTCCTGCGGCACGCGCTTCTCGGCGATGTCCAGGCGCGCCATGACCTTGACCCGCGACACCAGCAGCGCCGCCAGCTCGCGCTTGGGTTCGAGCACTTCGCGCAGGATGCCGTCGACGCGAAAGCGCACCACCAGGCGCTTCTCGAAGGTTTCCAGGTGGATGTCGGAGGCGTTTTCCTTGATCGCCTCGCCGAGGATGGCGTTGATCAGGCGGATGATCGGCGCGTCGTCTTCCTGCTCCAGCAGGTCTTCGGTCTCCGGCACCTGCTCGGCCAGCGAAACCAGGTCGAGACTGCCGCCGATGTCCTCGGCCAGCTGCATGGACGCCGAGTCGTGCTGGTAGGCCGCGCCCAGCGCCAGGGCGAACTCGC
>NZ_AVOF01000533.1:0-1500 GCF_000465935.2 Pseudomonas sp. EGD-AK9 | reverse complement strand
GCCAGCTGGCGCGCCAGCTCCAGGCGCCAGAAGGCGCGCCCCTCGAACAGCAGGCCGAGGCTGACGCAGCCGGCGAGGATCAGCCCCGCCAGCAGCCAGGGCTCCCAGAACGCGGCACGCGCAAGGCTGAGCAGGAAACCCAGGGCCAGCGCGTTGATCAGCAGGAACTGCACCAGGGCGTAGGCCTTGAGTGCGGCCGGGTAGGCGCAGTCGAACTTCTCCGCGCCCATCTTCGGCCAGGGCAGCTGGCGCACGTCGGCCGGGCGCCAGCCGGTGGGCATCCACCACAGGCGTAGGCGATCCCACCAGGAGCGAGTGGCCCGCGCATCGGCCCAGAGCAGACGCCACCAGGAGAACTGCAGACGGATCGGGTCGAAGGTGCGCACCGGCGTGGTCACCCCGTAGCGCACCGGCTCGCGCTCCTCGGCGAAGGTGCCGAACAGCTTGTCCCAGAGGATGAACACGCCGCCGTGGTTCTTGTCGATGTAGCAGTCGTTCTGCCCGTGGTGCACGCGATGCAGCGAGGGCGTGACCAGCACCCGCTCCAGCCAGCCGAGACGGCCGACGTGCTGACTGTGAATCCAGAACTGATAGCCCAGCTGCACGCCGAGCAGCAGCAGGAACAGCGGCAGGGGCAGACCGAGCAGCGCCAGCGGCAGGTAGAAGGGCCAGTCGAAGGCGGTCTGGAAAGCGCCCTTGCGCAGCGCGGTGGAGAGGTTGAAGTCCTCGCTGGAATGATGCGGCTGGTGCGCGCCCCACAGCAGGTTGTAGCGATGCAGGCTGCGGTGCGCCCAGTAGAAGCACAGGTCCACCGCGACGAAGCCGAGCAGCCAGGTCCAGGGCGAGGCCGCGTCCAGCGTCCACAGCCGCGCGTGCTCGTAGAGCCAGGCATAGGGCAGGATCAGCAGCAGGCGCAACGGCCCCTCCAGCAGCAGGCGCAGCACCGCGGTGTTGACGCTGGTGGCGGCGTCGGCCAGGCGCCAGGTGTGGCGGCCGCTGTGCCGCTCGTAGGCCAGCTCCAGCAGGATCAGCAGGATATACAGGGGCAAGGCGAGTACCGCGACGTTCATGGCCACCTCGTGCTTCTTGTTATGCTGCCAGCCTAATCCGCGAACGCCACCCGCGCGGCAGCCAAACCCGCCAAACAGCAGCACCGAACACGCCATGCACAGCATCGACACCCTGATCATCGGCGCCGGCGCCCTCGGCCTGGCCTGCGCCGCGCGCCTGGCCGAAGCCAGCCGCGACACGCTGATCCTCGAAGCCGAGGGCCTGATCGGCAGCCACGCCTCTAGCCGCAACTCCGAGGTGATCCACGCCGGCCTCTACTACCCGCCCGGCTCGCTCAAGGCCGAGCTGTGCCTGGAGGGCCGCGAGCGCCTGTACGCCTGGTGCGCGCAGCACGGCGTGGCGCAGCGGCGCATCGGCAAGCTGCTGGTGGCGGTGGAAGAAGACGAGATCGCCAAGCTCGAGGCCCTCGCAGCCAACGCCGAGGCCTGC
>NZ_AVOF01000532.1:0-1515 GCF_000465935.2 Pseudomonas sp. EGD-AK9 | reverse complement strand
GGGCGCCAGGTTGCTCGCCAGCAGGCGCAGCAGGCTGGTCTTGCCGGCGCCCGAGGGGCCGATGATGGCCACCCGTTCGCCGGGTGCCAGGCTCAGGTCGATGCCGTCGAGCGCGCGCGTGCCGTCGGCGTGGGTCAGGCCCACGCCGCGCAGGGCGATGCTCACTTCAGCAGGCCGGCGGCGCGAGCGGCTTCCTCGATGCCGGCGTAGTTCTCGACCTTGGTCTCGATAAAGCGGCTGGCGGCCTGCAGCTCGAGGATGGCCTTGTGCTCGGGGTTGGCCGGGTCGAGGGCGAGGAAGGCGGCCTTGATCTTGCCCTGCAGCTCGGCGCCGAGGTTGCCGCGCACGGTCCAGTTGTAGTCGTAGTAGGGCGGGGTGGTGGCGATCACCTTGACCTTGTCGACGTCGACCTTGCCGGCGGCGACCAGCTTGTCCCACACGCTGGCGTTGAGCACGCCGCCGTCGGCGTTGCCGGCCTGGACCCAGGCGGCGGTGGCGTCGTGGGCGCCGGAGTAGGCGATGCGGCTGAAGAAGTCTTCCGGCTTGATGCCGTCCTTGAGCATGAAGTAGCGCGGCATCAGGCTGCCGGAGGTGGAGGACACCGAGCCGAAGGCGAAGGTCTTGCCCTTGAGGTCCTGCAGCGATTTCACCGCCGGGTCGGCGCTGATGATCTTGCTGGTGAACTGCTCGTCCTCAGCGCGCTGCACCAGGGGCACGGCGTTGCCAGTCTTCAGGCGCGTCTGGACGAAGGTGAAGCCGCCCAGCCAGGCCATGTCGACGCGGTCGGCGGCCAGCGCCTCGACCACTGCGGCGTAGTCGGCCACCGGGACGAATTCGACTTTCATCTCCAACTGCTGTTCGAGGTAGGCGCCCAGCGGCTTGAACTTGCGCAGCAGTTCGGTGGGGGCTTCGTCGGGGATGGCCGAGACCTTGAGGACCTCGGCGGCCTGGGTGAAGACGGCGGAAACGGACAGGGCGAGGCCGGCGGCGAGCGCCAGGGTGTGCTTGAGCATGACGGGTTCTCCGGTTCAATAGCGGGGAAAGCGCGCGGAGTATAGTGAGCCGAGGGCCAGGATGCAGCAGGCTTGCGCTGCCGCCGGCCTGACTCTGTGGTTAAGATGGCGTTTTTCCCCTGTTTCAGGAGCTGCTCGATGACCGCTACGCTGCCCGCCCTGGCCTTCGCCGGGATCGGCCTGATGGGCCTGCCGATGACCCGCCGCCTGCTCGCCGCCGGCTACCCGCTGACTCTGTGGAACCGCTCGACGGACAAGTGCGCGCCACTGCTGGCGCAGGGCGCGCACCGGGTGGAGACGCCGGCCGAGCTGTGCCGCGAGGCCAATGTGGTGATGCTCTGCCTGGCCAACACCGAGGTGGTGCGCGAGGTGGTGTTCGGCCCCGGCGGCATAGTCGAGGGCGCGCGGCCCGGCCAGCTGCTGGTGGATTTCTCCAGCCTGGAGCCGGCCGCCACCCGCGAGATGGCGGCGGAGCTTCAGGCGCGCACCGGCATGCGCTGGG
>NZ_AVOF01000531.1:0-1539 GCF_000465935.2 Pseudomonas sp. EGD-AK9 | reverse complement strand
GCCATTGTCGCCGACGGCGATGCCGGCCAGCGACGAGTCGTAGTGCGACATGGGCTCGGCCACGCCGTAGAACATCAGGCCGATGCCCATGCCGGCGGCGAACAGCATGGCGAACCAGGACGTGTAGGAATAGTCGGGCCGCGCCAGCGTGCCGCCGAGGCGCACCTTGCCCAGCGGCGAGACGATCAGGCCGAGGCACAGCAGCACGAAGATGTTGGCCGAGCCGATGAAGAACCACGCCAGGTTCTGCGTCAGCCAGTCGCGTACGGCCTTGAACAGCGGCTCCACCTCGTTGTGCAGGGCCAGCGCCAGCACCACGAACAACAGCGCGCTGAGCGCCGAGACGATGAAGACCGTGCCGTGGATATCGAGATTGACCAGGTAGCGACCGCGGATATTGTCCTGGCCGACCACGTAGTCGGTGTCTATCAGAGTGGCGGCGCCGCTCGGGGCGGGTATACCGTCGTCGTTGGCTGTACTGGGCCCCTTGGACCCTTGGGCATGGCTCATATGGCTGCTCCTTATAGTTATCGCGTGCTCGACGCGGCGCGCGGCGCAGTGCCGAACGCGGAGGCCGACGCTAACAGAAGGAAAAACCGGCCTGCGCGGCGCAAGCGGCGCGGGGCTATCCAATAGCGACGAGGGCGGCGCTTGGCGATGGGGGGGCGCCGCTCCTACAGGGGGGTGTCGAACCCGAGGTTGTGAGGCCCGCGCATAAAAAAGCGCGCCCGCAGGCGCGCTCTCCGGGCCGGCGAGGCCGGCGCTTAGCGCGGCTCGCTCAGCAGCCCCTTGACGATGGACACGCAGCCCACCAGCAGCACGATGGTGAACGGCAGCCCCGTCGACACCGCCATGGCCTGCAGCGCCACCAGGCCGCCGCCGAGCAGCAGGGCGATGGCGATCACGCCTTCGATGCTGGCCCAGAACACCCGCTGCGGCACCGGCGCATTGACCTTGCCGCCGGCGGTGATGGTGTCGATCACCAGGGAGCCGGAGTCCGACGAGGTGATGAAGAACACCACCACCAGCACGATGCCGATAAAGGAGGTGATGGCGGTCAGCGGCATTTCGCCGAGCATGCTGAACAGCTTCAGTTCCAGGCCGGCGTCCTGGGCGCCGGTGAAACCATCGACCAGCAACTGGTTGATGGCGGTACCGCCGAAGGCGGTCATCCACAGCACCGAGACCAGCGACGGCACCAGCAGCACGGCGATGAGGAATTCGCGCACGCTGCGGCCACGGCTGACCCGGGCGATGAACATGCCGACGAAGGGCGACCAGCTGATCCACCAGGCCCAGTAGAACGCCGTCCAGCCCTGGCTGAAGTTGGCGTCCTCGCGGCCGATGGGGTTGGACAGCGCCGGCAGGTACTGCAGGTAGGCGCCGAGGTTGTGGAAGAAGCCGGTGAGGATGGCCAGGGTCGGCCCGGCGATGATGACGAACAGCAGCAGGGCCAGGGCCAGCGCCATGTTCAGTTCGGACAGGCGCTTGACCCCCTTGTCCAGACCGGCGACCACCGAGGCCAGGGCGATGATGGTG
>NZ_AVOF01000530.1:0-1551 GCF_000465935.2 Pseudomonas sp. EGD-AK9 | reverse complement strand
GGGCATCACCCGCCCACGCCTGCCGGCGAACAACGAGGTGATCTGCACCCTGCACGACACCGGCGTGCCGGAACTGGCCCGCGAGTTGGGCAACACCCGCTCGGCGGTGGCCCTGGAGCACTGGCGCGAGCATCTCGAAGGCAGCGTGGTGGTGATCGGCAATGCCCCCACCGCGCTGTTCTACCTGCTGGAAATGCTCGACGCCGGCGCGCCGAAGCCGGCGCTGATCATCGGCATGCCGGTGGGCTTTATCGGCGCGGCGGAATCCAAGGATGCCCTGGCCGCAGACAGCCGCGGCGTGCCCTACGTGATCGTGCGTGGCCGCCGTGGCGGCAGCGCCATGGCGGTGGCCGCGGTCAACGCCCTGGCCTCGGAGGTGGAATGATGGCCGGTCGTCTGCTCGGCCTCGGCGTCGGCCCCGGCGACCCCGAGCTGCTTACCCTCAAGGCCCTGCGCCTGCTCCAGTCGGCGCCGGTGGTGGCCTACTTCGTGGCCAAGGCCAAGCACAATGCCGGCCACGGCGGGAATGCCTTCGGCATCATCGAAGAGCACCTGGACGCCGCCCAACAGCGCCTGCCGCTGGTCTACCCGGTGACTACCGAGAAGCTCGCCCCGCCGCTCTCCTACGAAGATGTGATCGCCGACTTCTACGACACCTGCGCCGAGCAGATCGCCCGACTGCTGGACGCGGGCCAGGATGTGGCGGTGATCTGCGAGGGCGACCCGTTCTTCTACGGCTCCTATATGTACCTGCACGACCGCCTGGCCGACCGCTACGAGGTGGAGGTGGTGCCCGGCGTGTGCTCGATGCTCGGCTGCGCCTCGGTGCTCGGTACGCCGCTGGTGTATCGCAACCAGTCCTTGAGCGTGCTCTCCGGCGTGCTGGCGGAAGACGAGCTGGAACAGCGCCTGCGCGACGCCGAGGCCGCCGTGGTGATGAAGCTCGGGCGCAACTTCGACAAGGTACGCCGCGTGCTGCGCAAGCTGGGCCTGGATGGCCGCGCCCATTACGTCGAGCGGGCCACCATGGCCAGCCAGAAGATCGTGCCGCTGGACGAGGTGGAGCCGATGGATTCGCCGTACTTCTCGATGATTCTGGTGCCCGGCCAGAAATGGCGGGGGGGATCCCGTAGGGCGGGTGCAACCCCGCCGACGCAGAACTGGCGGGTTGCACCCGCCCTACCCGTCACAAGGCCGTAGCCCGGATGCAATCCGGGAAACCCATTCCCGGATTGCATCCGGGCTACAGGATTTACCGCATGAACATCGTCATCCTCGGCGCCAGCGCGCTGGCCACTGCCCAACGCCTCCAGGGGCTTTATCCACAGGCCGTGATCCATGGTCTGCGCGGGCGCGCCGATGGCGCCGAGCGTCATTACGAGGACTTCGGCGAGACCCTGCGCGCCCTCTATCGCGCCGGCCAGCCGCTTGTGGCGCTGTGCGCCGCCGGCATCGTCATCCGCAGCCTCGCCCCGCTGCTGGCGGAAAAGGGCGCCGAGCCACCGGTGCTGGCCCTGGCCGAGGACGGCAGCGCCGTGGTGCCGCTGCTCG
>NZ_AVOF01000529.1:0-18371 GCF_000465935.2 Pseudomonas sp. EGD-AK9 | reverse complement strand
CCCTGCGCCAGCCAGGAGCTGACCACCTACGGTTTCAGCGCGCCCTTCGGCAAGGGCGCCGACGCGCCGCTGGTGCATGTCAGCGGCGACTTCCTGCTGATCGGCACGCGCCTCGTTGATCAGCTTGGCGTCCGGATTGTGCCGCGGGTCGGCGTCGAACATGCCGTCGCGGTCGGTGAGGATCACCAGCAGGTCGGCCTCCACCAGGTTCGCCACCAGCGCAGCCAGGGTGTCGTTGTCGCCGAAGCGGATCTCGTCGGTGACCACGGTGTCGTTCTCGTTGATCACCGGCACCACGTCGAGGTCGACCAGGGTGCGCAGGGTGCTGCGCGCGTTGAGGTAACGCTTGCGGTCGGACAGGTCGTCGTGGGTCAGGAGGATCTGCGCGGTACGCCGGCCGTGCTCGGCGAAGCTCGACTCCCAGGCCTGGATCAGCACCATCTGGCCGATGGCGGCAGCCGCCTGCAGCTCGTGCATGGCGCTCGGTCGGCTGCTCCAGCCGAGGCGGCTCATGCCCGCGGCCACCGCGCCGGAGGACACCAGCACCAGCTCCACGCCCTGCTCGCGCAGGGCCACCATCTGCTTGACCCACACCGCCATGGCCGCCCGATCCAGGCCGCGCCCGTCGGCGGTCAGCAGCGCACTGCCGATCTTCACCACCCAGCGCCGCGCGCCGGTCACCTTGTCACGCATGATCTTCCAACCTTAGCCAGAAAACGATGGAGCCTGCCCCACCTACAAAAACGCCGCAATTAAGCGGCGTTGAAAACTTGCTTAATCCCGGACGTAAATGATTTCCGGGCCGTCGTCGTCATCTTCGTCGTCGAAGTCGTCTTCGTCGATATCGTCGACGCTGCGTACCCCGGCCTTGCGCAACGCACGCTGGTCGTCCAGCGCCTGCAAGCGGGCGCGCGCCTCGTCTTCGATGCGCTGATCCAGCTCGGCCAGCTCCTCGGCGAACTGCGGGTCCTCGGCGATGCGCTCACCGCGCACTTCCAGGTAATGCATGATGTCGCGGCAGATGCGCTCGGTGCCGTCGCGGCTGATGGCCGAGACCACGTAGACCGGGCCCTGCCAGCCCAGACGGGCGACGATGTCAGCCTTGCGCGCCTCGCGCTCGTCTTCCGGGATCTGGTCCATCTTGTTCAGCACCAGCCAGCGGTCGCGCTCGGCCAGCGCCGGGCTGAAGCGACCCAGCTCGTCGATGATCACCTGCGCCGACTCGGCCGGATCGCTCTCGTCCAGCGGCGCCATGTCCACCAGGTGCAGCAGCAGGCGGGTACGCGCCAGGTGCTTGAGGAAGCGAATGCCTAAGCCGGCGCCTTCCGATGCACCCTCGATCAGGCCCGGAATGTCGGCGACGACGAAGCTCTTGAAGCGGTCGACGCTGACCACGCCCAGGTTCGGTACCAGGGTGGTGAAGGGGTAGTCAGCCACCTTCGGCTTGGCCGCGGAAACGGCGCGGATAAAGGTGCTCTTGCCGGCGTTAGGCAGACCGAGCAGGCCGACGTCGGCCAGTACCTTGAGCTCCAGCTTGAGGTCGCGCGACTCGCCCGGCTTGCCCGGCGTGGTCTGCCGCGGCGCACGGTTGGTGCTGGACTTGAAGCGGGTGTTGCCCAGGCCGTGCCAGCCGCCCTGGGCGACCATCAGGCGCTGGCCGGGCTTGACCAGGTCGCCGATCACTTCCTGGGTGCCGGCGTCGATCACCGTGGTGCCGACCGGCACCGGCAGGAGCAGGTCCTCGCCCTTGGCCCCGGTGCAGTCGGTGCTGCCGCCCTTCTCGCCGTTCTGCGCGTGGAATTTGCGCGTGTAGCGGTAGTCGATCAGGGTGTTGAGGTTCTCGTCGGCGACGAGGAATACCGAACCGCCGTCGCCACCGTCGCCACCGTTGGGGCCGCCCTTCTCGATGAACTTCTCGCGGCGGAAGGCCATCATGCCGTTACCGCCGTCACCGGCTTTTACAAAAATCGAAACTTCGTCGACGAATTTCATGGATATGCCTCCCGCGTCACCTGCGGGCTGGAGGGAACGCTTGCCGGATCATCCAGAGCTAGCGGATCGGGCAAGCGAACCAAAGATACACAAATAAAAAAGCCCCGTCCTAGGGACAGGGCTTCTCCAGCGTGCCGGCGATTAAGCCTGGACGACGCTCACGTAGCGACGGCCGAAAGCGCCCTTCACTTCGAACTTGACCACGCCTTCGACTTTAGCGAAGAGGGTGTGGTCCTTGCCGATGCCCACGCCGAAACCGGGGTGGAACTGGGTGCCGCGCTGACGCACGATGATGTTGCCGGCCTTGATGACCTGGCCGCCGTACATCTTCACGCCAAGGCGTTTACTTTCGGAATCGCGGCCGTTACGGGTAGAACCGCCAGCTTTTTTGTGTGCCATGAGTCAATACTCCTATAAAGGGATCGGGGCCGACGAATCAGGCCTGGATACCGGTGATTTTGATCTCAGTGAACCACTGACGGTGGCCCTGACGCTTCATGTGGTGCTTACGACGGCGGAACTTGATGATGCGCACCTTGTCGTGACGACCTTGCGACACGACTTCGGCAACCACTTTAGCGCCGTCTACGACCGGAGCGCCGATCTTAACGTCGTCGCCATTGCCGATCAGCAGAACGCGATCGAAAGTCACGGCTTCGCCGGTAGCGACTTCGAGCTTCTCGATCTTGAGGAATTCGCCTTCGGTGACCTTGTATTGCTTGCCACCAGTAACAATCACTGCGTACATGGTAAATCTCCGTTGATCCTGCTCACCCAGCGCTTTAGAAAAGTCGTTATTGGCTGGCATGGCTGCTCGGGGCCGGAAGTGACGCCCTTGCAATTGCGTAAGGCAGGGAAATGCCCAGGGGGAAGTTCAGGGTGCGCGATTGTACGCAAGCCCGTGACGCCACGCAAGGCCCGCCGGCGCTTGCCTTGACAGCCCCCACCCCGCCACCTAGCATGCCGCGCAACCTCAAAGGAGCACCTTTCGCCGATGCAACCCCAGGCTTTCTACCGCGTGGTGGCGGACGATTTCACCGCCGTCGACGGCATCATCCGTCAACAACTGGTCTCGCGCGTACCGCTGGTGGAGAAGATCGGCGACTATATCATCTCCGCCGGCGGCAAACGCCTGCGCCCGCTGCTGGTGCTGCTCAGCGGCAAGGCGCTGGGCTATCGGGCCGACGACCTGCGTCTGCTGGCCGCCACCATCGAGTTCCTGCACACCGCCACCCTGCTGCACGACGACGTGGTCGACATGTCCGACATGCGCCGCGGCCGCAGCACCGCCAATGCCCAGTGGGGCAACGCACCGAGCGTGCTGGTGGGCGACTTCCTCTATTCGCGCTCGTTCGAAATGATGGTCGAGCTGGGCTCCATGCCGGTCATGCGCATCCTCTCCAAAGCCACCCGGGTGATCGCCGAGGGCGAGGTGCTGCAGCTGTCCAAGGTGCGCGACGCCAGCACCACGGAAGAGACCTACATGGAAGTCATCCGCGGCAAGACCGCCATGCTGTTCGAGGCCTCGACCCATGCCGCCGCGGCGCTGGCCGGCGCCAGCGAGGCGCAGAGCGAAGCCCTGCGCACCTTCGGCGACCACCTCGGCGTGGCCTTCCAGCTGGTCGACGACCTGCTCGACTACCGGGGCGACGCCGCCGAGCTGGGCAAGAACGTCGGCGACGACCTGGCCGAGGGCAAACCGACCCTGCCGCTGATCTACACCATGCGCGAAGGCAGCGAGGAGCAGGCCGCGCTGGTGCGCCGCGCCATCCAGAAGGGCGGCATCGAGGACCTGGAAAGCATCCGCGACGCCGTGGAAGCTGCCGGCGCCCTGGACTACACCGCGCAACTGGCGCGCGACTACGCCGAGCGCGCCATCGCCTGCCTGGACGCGCTGCCGGCCGGCGAGTACCGCGATGCGCTGGTCGAACTGAGCCGCTTCGCCGTCGCTCGCACACATTAAAAAGCAGCGGTGCCCACGGCGCACCAGCTGCCAGAAACGAAAACGCCCCGAACCAGTCGGGGCGTTTTCGTTTGCGCGACAGGCGATTACAGACGCAGGCCGCCGTCGAGCTCGAGGATGCGACCGGTGTAGTAGTCGTTCTCCAGGATATAGGCCACCGAGTGAGCGATCTCGGCCGGCTTGCCCATGCGCCGCAGCGGAATGCCGGCGGTCATCTTCTCCAGCGCTTCCGGCTTCATGCTGCCGGTCATCTCGGTTTCGATGAAGCCCGGCGCCACGCCGGCGACGCGGATGCCGTAGCGCGCCAGTTCCTTGGCCCAGACCACGGTGTCGGCGGCGACGCCGGCCTTGGCCGCGGAGTAGTTGGCCTGGCCCATGTTGCCGGCGCGGGAGATCGAGGAGATGTTGACGATCGCGCCTTCATTCTTCAGCTCGATCATCTTCGCCGCCACTTCGCGGGTGCAGAGGAACACCCCGGTCAGGTTGACGTCGATCACCGCCTGCCACTGCGCCAGGCTCATCTTGCTCATCTCGCCGTCCTTGACGCGGATGGTCAGGCCGTCGCGGAGGATGCCGGCATTGTTGACCAGACCGTTGATGGCGCCGAAGTCCTCGGCCACCTGGGCGACCATGTGGATCACCTGCTCTTCATTGGCCACGTTGCACAGGTAGCTGCGGGCGTCACCGCCGGCCTCCTTGCAGGCGGCCACGGCTTCGTCGAGTTTTTCCTGGTTCAGGTCGACCAGCGCCAGCTTGGCGCCCTTGGCCGCCAGGTACTCGCCCATGGCGCGGCCCAGGCCCTGACAACCACCGGTGATGATGATGACTTTGTCTTTCAGTTGCATCGCGTTATCCCCTCAAGTTGCAGCATTAACCAGCCCCGCTGACGCCTGCGAACCGCTATGCTAGGGCGCCTGTCCGTTTCTGACGGATTCTTTGCGAGGAGTCATAAGGTGAGCGTGAAAGCCGGCAAGCATGCACGAGAATTGCTGCTCAAGGAATACCGTGGCGTGCTCAGCACCCACTCCAAGGCCATGCCGGGCTTCCCCTTCGGATCGGTGGTGCCCTACTGCCTGGACGCCGAGGGCCGGCCGCTGATCCTGATCAGTCGCATCGCCCAGCACACCCATAATCTCGGGCAGGACGCCAAGTGCTCGCTGCTGGTCGGCGAGCGCGGCGCAGAGGATGTGCAGGCGGTCGGCCGCCTCACTCTGCTCGCCGAAGCACGACAGTTGCGTGACGAAAGCGAAATCGAGGCGGCCGCCCAGCGTTATTACCGCTTTTTCCCCCAATCGCGCGACTACCATCGGGCGCATGATTTCGATTTCTGGCGGCTGGAACCGGTGCGCTGGCGTTTCATCGGCGGTTTCGGCGCCATTCACTGGCTCGACGAGGTCGCCCTGGCCAACCCCTTCGCGACCGACGGCAGCGAAGCGAGCATGGTCGAGCACATGAACGCCGACCACGCCGACGCCATCGCCCACTACGTCGCGCTGGCCGGGCTGCCAGGGCAGGAGCCGGCGCAGCTGGCCGGCATCGACAGCGAGGGCTTCCACCTGCGCATCGGCCAGAGCCTTTACTGGCTGCCCTTCCCCGCCCCGTGCGGCAATCCGGGCGCGGTGCGCCAGGCCCTGGTGCAGCTGGCGCGCGCCGAGCACTGGCCGACCGACGGCGCGGTTTCAGCTTGAATTAAGCGCCGCGCCCCATATTAAGAACCTACGGGAAGCCCGACTTCCGCCAAGGACACTTCGACCCATGCGTGTGTTTCTGTTTCTCTTCCTGCTGTTCCCGATCATCGAGCTGGCCCTGCTGATCCAGGTCGGCAGCGCCATCGGTGTGCTGCCGACGCTGCTGCTGGTGATCGGCACCGCCGTGCTCGGCAGCCTATTGCTGCGCGTGGCCGGCGTCGCCACCGCCTGGCGCGCCCGCGAGAAGCTGGCGCGCGGCGAGCTGCCCGAACAGGAAATGCTCGAAGGCCTGCTGATCGCCGTCGGTGGCGGCCTGCTGCTGCTACCGGGCTTTATCAGCGACATCTTCGGCGTGCTCTGCCTGATTCCCTTCACCCGCCGCCTGCTGGTCGGCATGCTGCGCCGCCGCGCCGAGGAACAGGCCCTGCGCCAGCGCGCCTTCTTCGACGATATGGCCGCGCGCGCCGGGCAGAGCCGCCCGGGGGCGCCCCGTCCGAATGTGCTGGAAGGCGAATACGAACGCCGCGACTGAAGCAGCTCCCCAACGCCCCCGCAGGAGCCGGCGGGCTGGCGATCCCGCAGCCCGCCGATGACCAGCCAGCCGACTCCGACAAGATGACAGCCACGCCCTGGCGCTTGCGCCAAGCCATCCGGGATGCCACCTCCCTCGCCGATGCAAAAAATTTGCACCCCGGCCCTTGAAATACCCTCGCCCGCCCACATGTAGCAGTCACCGCAAGGTGCCTGCCCTCCGAGGCAGTCAGACTTTCGCGGTGTGCACCGCGCACCGCACCCGGCTCCGCCGGATTTTACAAACCCGCCGGCCACACAAGAGTCGGCAAGTTGGCCATCAATTGTTAGGAGAGATCGACAATGAAGCTTCGTCCTCTGCATGACCGCGTCGTGATCCGTCGCAGCGAAGAAGAGACCAAAACCGCTGGCGGCATCGTGCTGCCGGGTTCCGCTGCCGAGAAGCCGAACCAGGGCGAGATCGTCGCCGTCGGCACCGGTCGCGTGCTGGACAACGGCGAAGTACGTCCGCTGGCCGTCAAGGTCGGTGACAAGGTGGTATTCGGCCCCTACTCCGGCAGCAACACCGTCAAGGTCGACGGCGAAGACCTGCTGGTGATGGGCGAGAACGAAATCCTCGCCGTCATCGAAGCCTGATTCGCGCCAGTCTCCGTTTAACCGTCAAGAATTCTGAGGATTGATCAACATGGCTGCTAAAGAAGTCAAATTCGGCGATTCCGCCCGCAAGAAAATGCTCATCGGCGTCAACGTCCTGGCCGACGCGGTAAAAGCCACCCTCGGCCCGAAAGGCCGTAACGTGGTGCTGGCCAAGTCCTTCGGCGCGCCGACCATCACCAAGGACGGCGTTTCGGTTGCCAAGGAAATCGAACTGAAGGACGCCTTCGAGAACATGGGCGCCCAGCTGGTCAAGGACGTCGCGTCCAAGGCCAACGACGCCGCCGGTGACGGCACCACCACCGCCACCGTGCTGGCCCAGGCCATCGTCAACGAAGGCCTGAAGTCGGTCGCTGCCGGCATGAACCCGATGGATCTGAAGCGCGGCATCGACAAGGCCACCAGCGCCATCGTCGCCCAGCTCAAGGACCTGGCCAAGCCCTGCACCGACACCAAGGCCATCGCCCAGGTCGGCACCATCTCCGCCAACTCCGACAACTCCATCGGTGACATCATCGCCGAGGCCATGGAGAAGGTCGGTAAAGAAGGCGTGATCACCGTCGAAGAAGGCTCGGGCCTGGAAAACGAACTGTCCGTCGTCGAAGGCATGCAGTTCGACCGTGGCTACCTGTCGCCCTACTTCATCAACAAGCCGGACACCATGGTTGCCGAGCTGGAAGGCCCGCTGCTGCTGCTGGTGGACAAGAAGATCAGCAACATCCGCGAACTGCTGCCGGTACTGGAAGCCGTCGCCAAGGCCGGTCGCCCGCTGCTGATCGTCGCCGAAGACGTCGAAGGCGAAGCCCTGGCCACCCTGGTGGTCAACAACATGCGTGGCATCGTCAAGGTCGCTGCCGTCAAGGCTCCGGGCTTCGGCGACCGCCGCAAGGCCATGCTGCAGGACATCGCCATCCTCACCGGCGGCACCGTGATCAGCGAAGAAGTCGGCCTGTCCCTGGAAAGCGCCACCCTGGAGCACCTGGGTAACGCCAAGCGCGTGGTGCTGAACAAGGACAACACCACCATCATCGACGGCGCCGGCGCCCAAGCCGACATCGAAGCCCGCGTGGCGCAGATCCGCAAGCAAGTCGAAGACACCACCTCCGACTACGACAAAGAGAAGCTGCAAGAGCGTCTGGCCAAGCTGGCCGGCGGTGTTGCCGTGATCAAGGTCGGCGCTGCCACCGAAGTCGAGATGAAAGAGAAGAAGGCCCGCGTCGAAGACGCCCTGCACGCCACCCGCGCTGCAGTGGAAGAAGGCGTGGTGCCTGGCGGCGGCGTTGCCCTGGTGCGCGCGCTGCAGGCCATCGAAGGCCTGAAGGGCGACAACGAAGACCAGAACGTCGGCATCGCCCTGCTGCGTCGCGCCGTCGAAGCGCCGCTGCGCCAGATCGTCGCCAACGCCGGCGGCGAGCCGAGCGTGGTGGTCGACAAGGTCAAGCGGGGTTCGGGCAACTTCGGCTTCAACGCCGCTACCGACACCTATGGCGACATGATCGAGATGGGCATCCTCGACCCGGCCAAGGTCACCCGTTCGGCCCTGCAGGCTGCTGCCTCCATCGGCGGCCTGATGATCACCACCGAGGCCATGGTGGCCGAAGCGGCTGACGACAAGGCCCCGGCCATGCCGGATATGGGCGGCATGGGCGGTATGGGTGGCATGGGCGGCATGATGTAAGCCAGCCCGGCTCCCTCGCTGTAACAAGAACCCCGCGCTCGTCGCGGGGTTTTTTATGGGCGGCCCGCGAGCCGGCGCGGCGCGCGGCCAGATAATACCGGCGACGGCCCTGCCGGGTACGCCGTGCACACCGAGCCCCTGCCCCGTCGCGCCCCTTGCCAGGTGCGACGGCCAGCCCCGGCGCCCCGGGGGCGTGCAATTCGCAACGCGGCGCACGGCGCCCATGCGCCCGACCGCTGCATAGCTTTCTATGGACTTGACCGCGAGCTTTGCTTAGTTTGTCCCCGTGTCGGCTGCGCCGGCGCACCCGAATGGCTGCCCCCGAGGGCGCGGGCGGCCCGGACAGACAGGCAAAAGAACAACGACCATGACCCTCGGTACCTCTGGCGACACCCAGCAACACCCCTTTCAACATTGGTGGCAACTGCGCGGCGAATGGGTGGAAGAGCCCAACCAGCGCCGCGGCGGCGAAAGCGGTGTGCAGCGCCTGCAACGGCAGGACGCGGTCTGGTACGCCAAGCGCCAGGTCGGCCACCTCTATCGCAGCCTGCTGCACCCCAGGGGCCGCCCCACCGTGCTGCGCGAACGCAAGGCGCTGCGCGCCCTCGACGCCCTCGGCGTGGCCGTGCCACAGCTGATCTACTGCGGCGTCGAACGCGACCCGCAGCAGGGCTGGCGCGGCCTGCTGGTCACCGCGGCGCTGGACGGTTTCGCAGATATCGAGGGCTGGTACGCCGACGGCGGCCGCCAGGCCTGCGGCGAAGCGCGACACGCACAGCTGCTGCAACAGATCGGCGCCACCCTGGCGCGCATGCACCTGGGCCGCTGGCAGCACGGCTGCCTGTACGCCAAGCACGTCTTCGTACGCCTGGACGGCGACGCCCCGCAGGTGGCCCTGCTCGACCTGGAAAAGAGCCGCCGGCGCCTCAGCCGGGTACGCGCCGCGCGCCACGACCTGCGCCAGCTGCGGCGCCACAGCCCCTGGTCGGACGCAGACTGGCAGCAGCTGCTGCAGGGCTATCGCCAGGTATTCGCCGGCGGCGCCAATGGCCTGGGCTAGCCGGGGTCGACAACGCTGCCAGAGATTCACGGTACGCCTCTTGCTTAAAAAACATACATGCCGGCCCAGCGCCGGCATCTGTTTGCCGCCTACGGGCGATCTTTTCGCACCACCCTCACCAGGACGTGGCTCTGCCCCGCAGCTTTGCGCCGGGCAGCAGGGTCAGCTGCGCCACTCTGGCCCCGCTTACCCACCGCCAAGGCCGGCCGCTACAGGGTGCTCCCAAAGGCACCAAAGGTGACGCCTGGACGTTACCCGCACACAGATGGAACCAACCGGGCCGGCCCGTGTCCCAGCACAGCCCCCAGGTGGTGCCAGCCATAGGCAGTGACCGTTCGTCGCGCAAGACCACGACCGAACGGTGGGTGATCTAGGTTTAGCGAACAGCGTTTGGCAGCGCTTTCAAGGGGTTATCAAAATGAAATTAGAAACAGCACGAGGTTTATTCCTCGGCCTCGCCCTCAGCGTCACGGCCATTGCCGCCGCTGCCTGGCAGGAACCCGCCCCGCGCGTGCTGGAAGCCCGCGACTGCAGCGCCACCGAAGCCTGCCCCAGCGCCCCGCCGCGCAAACCGGCGCCGACGCAAGCCAAACCGGACGCCAACCTGCTGGTGCTGATGTTCGGCCTGAGCGGCGCGCTGAAGGGCGAGCAGTAACGCCCGTTCCGCAACGAGGAAGTTGCGCTCGACCCGGGACGGGTTGAGCGCCCCGCCCCGCGCGAATACCACGGGCATCGACGCTCTGGCATCGCCCCAGCATTCGCAGTAAGGTCAGGCATCCCCTCTCGCAAGGATGCCGCATGGCCACCAAAGCCCCCGCCTCCCGCCAGCAGAAGCACCTCGCGGTGCTGATCGACGCCGACAACGCCCCCGCCGCCATAGTCGAAGGCCTGTTCGAGGAAATCGCCAAATACGGCGTCGCCAGCGTCAAGCGCATCTACGGCGACTGGACACTGCCCAACCTGGGCGGCTGGAAAAAGGTGCTGCTCGACCACTCCATCCAGCCGATCCAGCAGTTCGCCTACACCAAGGGCAAGAACGCCACCGACAGCTCGCTGATCATCGACGCCATGGACCTGCTCTATACCCGGCGCTTCGACGGCTTCTGCCTGGTCTCCAGCGACAGCGACTTCACCCGGCTGGCGGCGCGCCTGCGCGAGGAAGGGCTGACCGTCTACGGCTTCGGCGAGGAGAAGACCCCCTCGCCCTTCGTCTCGGCCTGCGACAAGTTCATCTATACGGAAATCCTTCGCGCCGACGCCGCCGAGCCAGCGGAAGAACCGCCCAGCAACGGCGACAAGACCAAAGCCGCCGCTGGCGAGACCACAGCCACCGAACCGACCAAGGCGTCCACCAAGCCGAAGGTACAGAAGGTACCGGTGGACTTTATCGCCAAGGTCATCGACGACAGCGACGACGAGGACGGCTGGATCCAACTCGGCGCCCTCGGCTCGAACATCAGCAAACTGCGCCCGGCATTCGATGCCCGGCTATACGGCTTCAAGAAGCTCAGCGATTTGATCAAGGGGCATTCGAAGCGGTTTGAGCTGCAGGTGCGCGGCAGCAGTGCGACGGGGGGTGAGGCGCTGTATGTGCGGAATCGGAAGGCGGGGAAATAGCTTTGCAGCTAATGTTGGTAGGCATCGTTTCGCCCAGCGCAAGGGTTTAACACAAGAAGGTACAAGATATGGAATTCTTTGAGAAACTGAATAGCCTCGCATCTAAGATTCGCCAACAAGGCGCAGCCATCAAAACAGAAGAGGCCACAAAAAACGCCTTCGTAATGCCGTTCATAAACACCGTGCTGGGATATGACGTATTTGACCCAACAGAAGTGACCCCAGAGTTCGTCTGCGACGTAGGCACGAAGAAAGGCGAAAAAATTGACTACGCAATATTGAAAGACGGTGAAGTTCAAATCTTGGTTGAATGCAAGAAAATTGGCGAGCCATTGAACATCAACCATGCCTCTCAACTATTCCGCTACTTTCATGTTACCAACGCACGTATTTCGATTCTTACCAACGGTCAAGTGTACAAATTTTTCACCGATCTTGACGCGCCTAACAAGATGGACGAAAAACCCTTCCTTGAGCTGGACCTACTTGACATAGATGAACATGCAGTACCAGAGCTTATAAAACTCACCAAATCCGCCTTCGACGTAGAGTCCATTATCAACTCCGCTGGCGAACTCAAGTATGTCAGCCAAATAAAAAAGGAAATTGCCGCGCAATTCAGCAAACCGGAGGACGACTTTGTTAAATTTTTCGCATCGCGCGTTTACGACGGGATGATTACCCAGAAAGTACGCGAACAATTCACGGAACTGACCCGCAAAGCCGTTGCTCAATTCTTGAGCGACCAAGTAAATGATCGCTTGAAGTCTGCGATGAGTGGAGCAATTCAACCCAGTTATGCCTCTACCGTAACAGCGCCTAATGAGGCACCGACAGAGCAGCAAGGCGAGTCAGCGGAAGACAAGGTGATAACCACACTAGAAGAACTTGAGGGCTATCACATAGTCAAGGCAATCGTCCGCTCGGTTGTAGATTCAAAGCGGATTGTCCAGCGTGATACTCAAAGCTACTTTGGCATTCTGCTGGACGATAACAACCGAAAACCTATCTGTCGCCTTCACTTCAATCGACTGCAAAAATACATCGGCATTTTTGATCAAGAAAAGAACGAGACGCGCCACCCAATTGGCTCACTGGACGAAATTTACGACTTTGCAGATCAGCT
This sequence comes from Pseudomonas sp. EGD-AK9, assembly GCF_000465935.2. Classification (NCBI taxonomy): domain Bacteria; kingdom Pseudomonadati; phylum Pseudomonadota; class Gammaproteobacteria; order Pseudomonadales; family Pseudomonadaceae; genus Pseudomonas; species Pseudomonas sp. EGD-AK9. The sequence continues at coordinate 6,062 of NZ_AVOF01000529.1, read as the reverse complement.
GAAAACGACGATAAGTTTTTACTCATGAGTAGATAATTTGAGATATCCGTAGGGTGGACAACGCGAAGCTTGTCCACCAAGGCGCCTCACAAGATATGCGCCATTCCGACACGGCGCTTTTCGCCCTTACGGCGAGTCACTTTCTCTTTGCTCGCGCGAAAGAGAAAGTAACCAAAGAGAAAGCGCGCCCGGCATCCGGGTTTCGCTCCGCGAAACTTCCCTCGCTCCGGCGCTGCTCCGAGGGTCGTCACGGTGGGCCATCCCTGGCCCATCGTTCCTCGTTTGGCATCCATGCCAAACGCCCCTCTCCACAGCACCTCCACTCGGCCTCCTGACGGGATCAAGAATCGCGTCGCCTACCAGATTCGTGGACCCAACTGCGGAAAGCCATGGGTTACACCCGCCCTGCAGCTTGGCTTCTGGTAGTCCTGCACAGAACGATCAGGCGCCGCCAAACGCCCCTTCAGGAGGCCGAGCGGAATCGTTGCGGAAGGCGCGAGCCGCATGGATGCGGCGAGATACCGATGGCGGCCCCGCGTAAAGGGCCGGACGGCCCTTGTACGCCGGTCCCTGGAGCAACGATGGAGTGAGGGGAGTCGAGCGCAGCATGACGGGGACGCCTAGTTCCGGATGGCGGGGCACAGCGTTTTGCTTACTTTTTTGCGGGGCCGGCCATCCGGCGTTTGAAAAAAGTGAGTCGCCGTAAGGGCGATACGGAGCGAAGCGTAGTAACAGCCGCAGGCTGGCCCGAAGGGCGAGCGAAGCGAGTCAACCGTAATCACGGACGACGAACAAGCGGCGTCGGAGTGCAAAAAGCCAAAAGCGCCCTCTCCCCTAGGCCCTCCCACAGGCGGCTAGCGGCCGGGGATACCAGCAGGCCTCAGCTCACGCCCCCGCAATCAACCTCTCGATAATCCCGCGCAACTCGGGATGCTCCGGCACCCGAATGCCGAACTCATCGCGCAATACCTCCAGCACCGCATCGACGCTCTGCAGCTGCACCCGCTCGCTGTCCTGCCCCAGGCGATGGATGGCGAAGCTGCCATTGTTCAGCGTCTTGCGCAGGCCCGGCCCGGTGCGGGCGGCGATCATCTGGCCGAGAAAGGGCGAATCCGGATGGGTGCACACGTACCAGTTGCCGACCACGTAATCGATATCCGCCACCTTCTGCAGATCGAACAGGTACATCGCCCGCCAGCTGCCGGCCACCAGCGCCCGCAAGGTATAGGTGCCGTCCACCAGCGTCAGGCGATAGGGCTCGTGCGGCGTGGCCTGCTGCGCCTCGCTGTCCAGCCGCAGCGGGCCGGTCGGCACCATGCCGCCGAAGCCGACATCGGCGATGTAGCGCACGCCGTCCAGGGTCACCAGCACCAGCATATGGGTGCGCGCCGGCTGGGCATCCTCCGGCCCGCCCATCACCACCCGCCCGGTCACGCCGCGCGCGTCGAAGCCCAGCGCCTGCAACAGCAGCAGAAACAGGCGGTTGAGCTCGAAGCAGTAACCGCCACGGCCCTGACGCAGCAGCTTGTCCTGGATCGCGGCGGGCTCGACCTGCACCGGCACGCGCAGCATGCTCGCCAGGGTTTCGAAGGGGAACTCGGCGGTATGCCGCGCCTGCAGTTCGCGCAGGGTGTCTAGGGTCGGAGGTGGCGCCGAGGAGTAACCCAGGCGCTCGAGGTATGTGTGCAGCTCCAGCTTGAATGCTTCGGTCATCGTGCATCTCCCTTTTCTACCTGCCGGCTGTTGTACCAGAGGCGGCCGCTGGGAGATACGCATGGGGCCGATAGCAAAAAGGCCGGTCTTGCGACCGGCCTCTGCTGCAACGCTTCAGCTCACCTCAGCCATTGCTGGGGAAGGCGAACTGCGCCGCCTCGTGGCTCTTGCGCGCCGGCCAGCGTTGGGTGATGGCCTTCTTGCGGGTGTAGAAGCGCACGCCGTCCGGGCCGTAGGCATGCAGGTCGCCGAACAGCGAGCGCTTCCAGCCGCCGAAGCTGTGGTAGGCCACCGGTACCGGCAGCGGCACGTTGACGCCGACCATGCCCACTTCGATCTCGTCGCAGAACAGCCGCGCCGCTTCGCCGTCGCGGGTGAAGATGCAGGTGCCGTTGCCGTACTCGTGGTCGTTGATCAGCTGCATGGCCTCTTCCAGGCTGCCGACGCGGACGATGCACAGCACCGGGCCGAAGATTTCGTCGGTGTAGATGGCCATCTCCGGGGTCACCTTGTCGAACAGGGTGCCGCCGACGAAGTAGCCGTCCTCATGCCCGGCGACGCGGTAGCCGCGGCCGTCCACCACCAGCTCGGCGCCGGCCTTGACGCCGTCGTCGATATAGCCGACCACCTTGTCGCGCGCCGCGGCGGTGACCAGCGGGCCCATATCCAGGCCGCACTGGGTGCCGGCGCCGATCTTCAGCGCCTTGATCTGCGGCACTATCTTGTCGACCAGCGCGTCGGCGATCTGGTCGCCCACGCACACGACCACCGAGATGGCCATGCAGCGCTCGCCGCAGGAGCCGTAGGCGGCGCCCATCAGCGCGCTGACGGCGTTGTCCAGGTCGGCGTCGGGCATCAGCACGGCGTGGTTCTTGGCGCCGCCGAGGGCCTGCACGCGCTTGCCGCGCTTGGTGCCCTCGCTGTAGATGTACTCGGCGATCGGCGTCGAGCCGACGAAGCTCAGCGCCTTGACCTCGGGCGCTTGGATCAGCGCGTCGACCGCGTCCTTGTCGCCGTTGACCACGTTGAGCACGCCCTTGGGCAGGCCGGCCTGCTGCGCCAGTTCGGCGATGAACAGGGTGGAGCTGGGGTCGCGCTCGGACGGCTTCAAGATGAAGCAGTTGCCGCAGACGATGGCCAGCGGGTACATCCACAGCGGCACCATGGCCGGGAAGTTGAACGGGGTGATGCCGGCGACCACGCCGATCGGTTGCAGGTCGCTCCAGGCGTCGATGTTCGGGCCGACGTTGCGGCTGTATTCGCCCTTGAGGAGTTCCGGGGCGGCGCAGGCGAACTCGACGTTCTCGATGCCGCGCTTGAGCTCGCCGATGGCGTCCTCGATGGTCTTGCCGTGCTCGGCGCTGATCAGCTGGGCGATCTCGTTCTCGTTCTGTTCCAGCAGCTGCTTGAAGCGGAACATGATCTGCGCGCGCTTGGCCGGCGGGGTGTTGCGCCAGGCCGGGAAGGCGGCCTTGGCGGCGTCGATGGCCCGCTGCATGGTGGCGCGGTCGGCGAGGCCGACCTGGCGGGTCGATTCGCCGGTGGAGGGGTTGAACACCGGGGCGCTGCGTTCGTTGCCGGCGACGCGTTCGCCGTTGATCAGGTGCGGGATAAGGCTCATGGGGCTCTCCGTTATCGAATGAATTGCGGGGTGGGCCTGAGGCCCTCTCCCCCGGCCCCACTCCCGCTGGCGGGAGTGGGGAGAAAAAGCGTCAGTCCAGGCTGTTCAGGGTCTCGCCGACGGCGTTGAACAGGCGGTCGAGGTCGTCCATCCGGGCGTTGAAGGTCGGCCCGAACTGCAGGGTGTCGCCACCGAAGCGCACGTAGAAGCCGGCCTTCCACAGTTTCAGCCCGGCCTCGAACGGGCGGATCACCGGGTCGCCGTCGCGCGCGGCAATCTGGATGGCGCCGGCCAGGCCGCAGTTACGGATGTCGACCACGTGCTTGCTGCCCTTGAGGCCATGCAGCGCCCGGCCGAACTGCGGCGCCAGCTCGGCCGCCTGCTGGATCAGGTTCTCGCGTTTGAGCAGCTCCAGCGAGGCCAGGCCGGCGGCGCAGGCCACCGGGTGGGCCGAGTAGGTGTAGCCGTGGGTGAACTCGACCATATGCTCGGGCGACGGCTGCTGCATGAAGGTGTTGTAGATCTCGCTGGAGGCCACCACCGCGCCGAGCGGCACGGCGCCGTTGGTGATCTGCTTGGCGGCGTTGATGATGTCCGGGGTCACGCCGAAGTATTCCGCGCCGCTCCACTTGCCCATGCGACCGAAGGCGGTGATCACCTCGTCGAAGATCAGCAGGATATTGTGCTGGGTGCAGATCTCGCGCAGGCGCTGCAGGTAGCCCTTGGGCGGCACGATGACGCCGGCCGAGCCGGACATCGGCTCGACTATCACCGCGGCGATGTTGGAGGCGTCGTGCAGCTCGATCAGCTTGAGCAGCTCGTTGGCCAGCTCGACGCCGCCGCTCTCGGCCATGCCGTTGGTGTAGGCCAGGTGCGGCTGCAGGGTGTGCGGCAGGTGGTCGACGTCCATGAACTGGCCGTACATCTTGCGGTTGCCGCCGATGCCGCCGAGCGAGGTGCCGGCGATATTGACGCCGTGGTAGCCGCGGGCGCGGCCGATGAACTTGGTCTTGGCCGGCTGGCCTTTCAGGCGCCAGTAGGCCTTGGCCATCTTCACCGCGGTGTCGGCGCACTCGGAGCCGGAGCCGGTGAAGAACACGTGGTTGAGCTCGCCCGGCATCAGGTCGGCGATCTGCTCGGCCAGCTGGAAGGACAAGGGGTGGCCGTACTGGAAGCCCGGCGAGTAGTCGAGGGTGCCGAGCTGCTTGGCCACGGCCTCCTGGATTTCCTTGCGCGAGTGGCCGGCGCCGCAGGTCCACAGGCCAGACAGGCTGTCGTAGATCTTGCGGCCGGCATCGTCGAACAGCCAGCTGCCTTCGGCACCGACGATGATCCGCGGGTCGCGCTGGAACTGGCGATTGGCGGAAAACGGCATCCAGTGGGCATCCAGCTTGAGCTGGCTGGCCAGGGAGGGGGTGGCGGTCTGCGGCATGTTCATCGGCGGCCTCGGGCTGGCGGTGTTTGGGTGATTCGTAGTCCGCTCAGAGCGATTCGCGGCTAACGCCGCTCCTACGAAAGCCTATCTGTTGCCAGCAAAGGTGCCACGGGCATAGAGTCAGTAAAACAGCACTCTTCTTATCTTCAGTTAAAGGCTTACTAAACAAATGAGCAGCCGCCGCCCCGATCCGCTGGCCCAGGTCAGCGACTTTGAAATCCGCCTGCTCAAGCTGTTTCGCAGCGTGGTGGAATGCGGCGGTTTTTCCGCCGCGGAAAGTGCGCTGGGCATCGGCCGTTCGGCCATCAGCCAGCAGATGAGCGACCTGGAGCAGCGCCTCGGCCTGCGCCTGTGCCAGCGCGGCCGCGCCGGCTTCGCCCTGACCGAGGAAGGCCGCGAGGTGTACCAGAGCACCCTGCAGCTGCTGGCGGCGCTGGAGAGCTTTCGCACCGAGGTCAACGGCCTGCACCGCCATCTGCGCGGCGAGCTGAACATCGGCCTGACCGACAACCTGGTGACCATCCCGCACATGCGCATCACCAACGCCCTGGCGCGGCTCAAGGCGCAGGGCCCGGACGTGCGCATCCATATCCGCATGACGCCGCCGTCGGAGGTGGAACAGGGCGTGCTCGACGGCCGCCTGCACGTCGGCGTGGTGCCGCAGGTCGGCGCGCTGTCCGGCCTGGAGTACCAGACCCTGTACGACGAGCGCTCGCTGCTCTACTGCGCGGTCGGCCATCCGCTCTTCTACGTCGACGACCAGCAGCTGGAGGACGAGCGCCTCAACGCCCAGGAGGCCATCGCCCCGACCTTCCGCCTGCCGCCGGAGGTGCAGAACCACTACCAGGCGCTGAACTGCACGGCCAGCGCCTCGGACCGCGAGGGCATGGCCTTTCTCATCCTCACCGGACGCTATATCGGCTACCTGCCCGACCACTACGCCCAGGCCTGGGTGCAGCAGGGCCGCCTGCGCGCGCTCAAGGCCGCCAGCCGCTTCTACGACATCAGCCTGGCGGCGGTGACGCGCAAGGGCCGCCGCGCACACCTGGTGCTGGAGAGCTTTCTCGAGGCGCTGGCCGAATCCTGAGCGGGCGCTGGCGAAAATAGGTCGCGCGCCGGCGCCAGGCGCTAAGGCTCGACGCTGAATTCCAGGCGGGCGGTCTGGCCGCCCTCGTCGAGCACGCTGAGCTGGTGCCGGCCGACCGCGAACGCATGGGCGAAGGGCGCCCCCGCGGCGCTGTCACCCAGCGGCCGGCCGTCGACGAACCACCAGCGTCGGCCGCTTCCGCCGAG
>NZ_AVOF01000528.1:0-1553 GCF_000465935.2 Pseudomonas sp. EGD-AK9 | reverse complement strand
ATATCCTCCGCGGCGGCGGCGCCGATCTGCACAGTCGCCTGGCCCTGCTCAGTGGCGACAGCCGCGCGGCGCGCTCGGCGCAAGCTGGGGTAAAGCGCGCCCGGCAACTGGCGCGGCAGTTCCAGGCCCTGCTCAAGGGCCGGCCGGTGACTCAGGCGGTGAGCGAGCCCGAACACCCGCGCTGGCTCGGCTGCCTGCTGGCCTTCGCCTACCCCGATCGCATCGCCCAGCAGCGCCGCACTGGTGGCGCCGACTATCGCCTGGCCAACGGCCGCGCGGCGCAGTTCGCCGAGGCGGACGCGCTGATGAAGCACGAATGGCTGGTGGTGGCCGACCTGGGCAGCCGTCAGGGCCAGCGCGAGGAGCGCATCTATCTCGCCGCCGACCTCGACCCGGCGTTGTTCGAGCGCGAGCTGGCCGAGCAGGTCGAGACGCTGGACGTGCTCGACTGGGACGAGCGCGAAGGCGTGCTGCGCGCCGATCGTCAGCGCAAGGTCGGCGAGCTGGTGCTGCAGCGCCAGGCGCTGGCCGCGCTGGACGAGGAGGCACGCTGCCGGGCGCTGGTCGGCCTGGTGCGGCGCAAGGGCCTGGAGCTGCTGCCCTGGACGCCGGAGCTGCGCCAATGGCAGGCGCGGGTGGCGCTGCTGCGCGAACTGGATATGCGGCAGCAGGGGCAGAGCGAATGGCCGGACCTGTCCGACGCCGCGCTGCTGGCCAGCCTCGAGCAGTGGCTGACGCCTTACTTGAGCAAGGTCAATCGTCTCAGCCACTTCGCCAGCCTCGACCTGTCTTCGATCCTGCAGACCCTGCTGCCCTGGCCGCTGCCACAGCGTCTCGACGAGCTGGCGCCGCGGGCGCTGACGGTGCCGTCCGGCTCGCGCATCGCCATCGACTACAGGGAACAGCCGCCGGTGCTCGCCGTGCGCCTGCAGGAGCTGTTCGGCCTGGCCGCCACCCCGCGCATCGCCGGCGGCCGCCTGGGGCTCAAGCTGCATCTGCTGTCGCCTGCGCGGCGGCCGGTGCAGGTGACCCAGGACCTGGCCAGCTTCTGGGCCAATACCTACCTGGAGGTGAAGAAGGATCTGAAGGGCAGGTATCCCAAGCATTACTGGCCGGACGACCCGCTGATCGCCGAACCCACCGCGCGGGCCAAGCCGCGCAAGTGAACCCGCGGCGGCCGGGGGCTGTCCCAGTCGCTGTCTTCTGTCTGCGGAGTTGCCATGCTGACCCTCGATATCGGCCCATTGGCCCTGGCCACCGACCATCTGCTGTTGCTCGGCAGCCTGCTGCTGGCGACCCTGGCGGGTTGGTGGAGTGGCCGGCGCCAGGGCTGCAACCCGGAGCGGCAGCTGTTTCGCCTGTTGCTGCTGGGGCTGCTGGTGGCCCGGCTGGCCTTCGTGCTGGTCTACGCCGAGTTCTACCGTGCGGCGCCGTGGCGGGTGCTGGATATCCGCGACGGCGGCTTTCTCGCCTGGCCGGGGCTGCTTGCCGCGCTGGCCCTGGGCGCCTGGTACCTCTGGCGCGACGCGCGTCTGCGCCGGCCGTTGGCGACG
>NZ_AVOF01000527.1:0-1557 GCF_000465935.2 Pseudomonas sp. EGD-AK9 | reverse complement strand
GGCCTGGCGGGCCCACACACCCTACGGCCAGCAGGCTTATCGGTTAACATGCAGGTCTGTCCGATTAGCCGATAGAGACGCCGCATGTCGCACGCCTGGAACCCCGCAAGCTGGAGGGCCAAACCCATCCAGCAGCAACCCGAATACCCCGATGCCGCCCACCTCGCCCGGGTCGAGCAGACCCTGGCCGGCTACCCGCCGCTGGTGTTCGCCGGCGAGGCGCGCGAGCTGCGCCGGCAGTTCGCCGAGGTCACCCAGGGCCGCGCCTTCCTCCTGCAGGGCGGCGACTGCGCCGAAAGCTTCGCCGAGTTTTCCGCGGCGAAGATTCGCGACACCTTCAAGGTGCTGCTGCAGATGGCCATCGTCATGACCTTCGCCGCCGGCTGCCCGGTGGTGAAAGTCGGGCGCATGGCCGGCCAGTTCGCCAAGCCGCGCTCCTCCGGCAGCGAGACCATCGATGGCGTCACCCTGCCGGCCTACCGCGGCGATATCGTCAACGCCATCGAGTTCGACGCCGTCAGCCGCGTGCCGGATCCGGAGCGCCTGCTGCAGGCCTACCACCAGGCCACCGCCAGCCTCAACCTGCTGCGCGCCTTCGCCCAGGGCGGCTTCGCCGACCTGCACCAGGTGCACCAGTGGAACCTGGACTTCATCGCCAACTCGGCCCTCTCCGAGAAGTACCACCAGCTGGCCAACCGCATCGACGAGACCCTGGCCTTCATGCGCGCGGTCGGCATGGACAGCGCGCCGCAGCTGCGCGAAGCCAGCTTCTTCACCGCCCACGAGGCGCTGCTGCTGAACTACGAGCAGGCCTTCGTGCGCCAGGACAGCCTCACCGGGCGCTGGTACGACTGTTCGGCGCACATGCTGTGGATCGGCGACCGCACCCGCCAGCTGGACGGCGCCCACGTCGAGTTCATGCGCGGCATCGAAAACCCCATCGGGGTCAAGGTCGGCCCGAGCATGGATCCGGACGAGTTGATCCGTCTGATCGACGTGCTCAACCCGGACAACGACGCGGGCCGCCTCAACCTGATCGTGCGCATGGGCGCCGACAAGGTCGAGCAGCACTTCCCGCGCCTGCTGCGCAAGGTGCAGGGCGAAGGGCGCCAGGTGCTGTGGAGCTCCGACCCGATGCACGGCAACACCATCAAGGCCTCGAGCGGCTACAAGACCCGCGACTTCGCGCAGATCCTCGCCGAGGTCAAACAGTTCTTCGCCGTGCACCAGGCCGAAGGCAGCCACGCCGGCGGCATCCATATCGAGATGACCGGGCAGAACGTCACCGAATGCATCGGCGGCGCCCGCCCGGTCACCGAGGACAGCCTGTCGGACCGTTACCACACCCACTGCGACCCGCGGATGAACGCCGACCAGTCGCTGGAACTGGCCTTTATGATCGCCGAGACGCTGAAGCAGGTGCGCCGCTAGCAGACGCCAGCGCCCTAGCCCGGCGGCAATCCGGGCTAGGTTTCGAGCAAGGCCCCGCGCAAGCGCTGCGCCGGCTGCGAGCGGCAGTGCAGCGCCACCCCGTCCAGCCCCAGCCACTGCGCCAGC
>NZ_AVOF01000526.1:0-1575 GCF_000465935.2 Pseudomonas sp. EGD-AK9 | reverse complement strand
GCCGAAGGCGATGGTCGCCACCATGATCAAGCCTTCCTCGTTGAGAAAGCGCTTCTGGTGATAGGCGCGCAACTCGTTGGGCAGGCCGGCATGCTGCTGGATCTGTTCTTCGACCACTGCCTGGCGCGCGACTGGGCCGACTACGCCGAGCAGCCGCTGGAGGCCTTTACCGCGCGGGTGTACCGGGTGCTGGCCGACGAGCCCCAGCTGCCCGGGCGCCTGGCGCTGATCGCGCCGCGCATGGCGGCGCAGGACTGGCTCGGCAGCTACCGCGAGTTCGCGGTGCTGGAGCAGGTGATCGCCGGCATGCAGCGGCGGCTGTCGCGACCGCAGCTGCTCGACGGCAGCCTGGGCGAGCTGGAGCGCCTGTACCAGCCGCTGAGCGAGGATTTCCGCGCCTTCTACCCCGAGCTGATGGCGTTCGCCCGCGGCGAGCGGGGTTGAGGCGATTGCCCCGGTGCGCCGCGCGCACCGAGGTTACCCCGTCGGCTGCAGGCGCAAACGGCGGATCAGCCATTTCTCCAGCTCGGCGACGACGAACAGCGCCAGCCCGGCCAGCACCACCCGCGCCCACTGCGCCGCATCCAGCGCGGTGGAGTGGAACAGCCGCTGCAGCGGCGGGGCATAGGTGTACAGCGCCTGCAGCAGCAGGCAGGCGGCGATGGCCAGCAGCACGGCGCGGCTGCCGAACAGGCCGTCGGGGCTGAGCACCGAGGCGAAGATGCGCCGGCTGTTGATCAGGTAGAACACCTCGCACATCACCACCGCGTTCAGCGCCATGGTCCGCGCGCTGTCCAGCCCGGTGCCGTTGTCCAGCTCCCAGAGGAACAGGCCGATGCCGGCGCCGGCCATCAGCAGCGACACCAGCAGCACGCGCCAGACGAAGAAGGCCGACAGCAGCGGCTCGTTCGGCGCCCGTGGCGGGCGGTCCATCAGCCCGGCCTCGGCCGGCTCGAAGGCCAGCGCCAGGCCCAGGGTCACCGAGGTGACCATGTTGATCCACAGCACCTGCGCCGGGGTCAGCGGCAGGGTCAGCTGGAACAGGATGGCGGCGATCACGATCAGCGCCTGGCCGCCGTTGGTGGGCAGGGCGAAGAGGATGAACTTCTTCAGGTTGTCGTAGATCGCCCGGCCCTCGCGCACGGCACCGGCGATGGTGGCGAAGTTGTCGTCGGCCAGCACCACCTCGGCCGCCTCCTTGGCCGCCTCGGTGCCCTTGTCGCCCATGGCCACGCCGACGTCGGCGCGTTTCAGCGCCGGGGCGTCGTTGACCCCGTCGCCGGTCATCGCCACCACCTCGCCGCTGGCCTGCATGGCCTGCACCAGGCGCAGCTTGTGCTCGGGGCTGGCGCGGGCGAACACCTCGACGCCGGGCAGCACCTGGCGCAGCTGGCGCTCGTCGAGCAGCTCCAGTTCGGCGCCGGTCAACGCCGGCAGGCCGACGCCGATGCCCAGCTGGGCGCCGATGGCGCGGGCGGTCTCGGCATGGTCGCCGGTGATCATCTTGACCCGGATGCCGGCGCGCTGGCATTCGGCGACGGCGGCGATGGCTTCCTCGCGTGGCGGGTCGATGAT
>NZ_AVOF01000525.1:0-1583 GCF_000465935.2 Pseudomonas sp. EGD-AK9 | reverse complement strand
TGCTGGTCACCGCGCTGTCCGACACCCGCCTGGCCCTGGCGCTGCAGGCCGGCGGCGACAAGCCGCTGACCAGCCTCGACCTGCAACAACTGCCGCCCGGCACCCTGGTACAGGGCAAGGTACTCAGTCGCGAGCCATTGCCGCCGCAGGGCGCACAGGCGGTCTACCGGCTGCTGGTCAACCTGCTCAACACCCCGCTGGCCGGCCGCCAGCTGGCCCTCGACAGCCCGCTGGCGCTGCCTCTGGGCAGCCTGCTCAGCGCCCAGGTACAGGGCAGCCAGAGCCTGAATTTCCTGCCGCTCAGCGGCCGGCTCGATCAACTGGTGCTGGGCCAGCAACTGGCCGCCCAGCACAATCGCCAGGCCTCGCTGGAGGGCCTGCTCAAGGGGCTGCAGGGCCTGGCTGGCAAGGCCGAACTGAGCGGCGAGCTGCGCAGCGGCATCGAGCGCCTGCTCGGTGCTCTGCCCGACAGCACCCAACTGAGCACGGCCAAGGGCATGGCCCAGGCCCTGGAAGGCAGCGGCGTGCTGCTGGAAGCCAAGCTGCTGCAGGGCCAGACCGCCGCCCTGCCCCAGGACCTGAAAGCCAACCTGCTGCGCCTGATTGCCCAGTTGTTGCCACAATTGCCCGGCGGCGCCGCCACCCTCGCCGGCCTGCAGGGCGCCATGGGCCAGGCGCTGCCGGCGCTGGCCCGGCAGATGCTCGGCGGTCTCAGCCCAGCCGGCGCCGCGCGCCAACAGGCACTGGGCTTTCCCCTGCCGTCGCGGCTGCTGCAGAACCTGGATGGCGAGGCCGACCTGGAAACCCTGCTCAAACTCGCCGCCGCGGCCGTCTCGCGCCTGCAGACCCACCAGCTGTCGAGCCTGGCGCAGACCCAGGTGGACGCCAACGGCAACCTGCTGACCACCTGGCAGCTGGAGCTGCCCATGCGCCACCAGCAGGAGCTGATCCCGCTGCAGATCAAGCTGCAGCGCGAGGACAGCGGCAAGGCGGACAAGCCCGAGCACAAGGAAACCCTCTGGCGCGTCGAGCTGGCCTTCGACCTCGACCACCTCGGCCCGCTGCAGGTGCGCGCCCAGCTGCTGCGCGGCAGCCTGTCCAGCCAGCTGTGGGCCGAGCGCGCCGATACCGCGAACCTGATCGGCGCCGAACTCGGCAACCTGCGCGAACGCCTGCAGGCCGCCGGCCTCGAGGTCGGCGAACTGGCCTGCAGCCAGGGCCTGCCGCCGCAGGGGCCGAAAACCACGCTGGAACAACGCTGGGTGGACGAAACCGCATGAGCCGCAAGAGCAAGGCCGAGCCGCGCCAGGCAATCGCCCTCAACTACGACGGGCACAACGCCCCCGTGCTCAGCGCCAAGGGCGACGACGAGCTGGCCGAGGCCATCCTCGCCATCGCCCGCGAATACGAGGTGCCGATCTACGAGAATGCCGAACTGGTGCGCCTGCTGGCCCGCCTGGAGCTGGGCGACGCCATCCCCGAGGCGCTGTACCGCTGCATCGCCGAGATCATCGCCTTCGCCTGGTACCTGCAGGGCAAGACCCCGCCCGGCTTCGCGGCCGACGCCGAGCGCGACGTCAGCC
>NZ_AVOF01000524.1:0-1586 GCF_000465935.2 Pseudomonas sp. EGD-AK9 | reverse complement strand
GCGGGATGAGGATGGCGCCGCGCTCGTCCTTGAGGAAGCTGCCGTCCTCCTGCACCACCGGCGCGCCTTCGCGGCTGCCGATGCCGAGGATCAGCAGCGGTGTGGCACGGCGTTCCAGCGCCTGGCGGATGCCACTGCGTTCCTGCTCGTCGAGCGCGCTGGTGATCAGCAGCAGGCGGCCCTGGCCCAGTTGCGCCTGCTCGAGCAACTGCAGGCCGCGCGCCACGGCCAGGTCGGCGCGCCGGCCCGGTTCGGGCATCAGCGAGGGTTTGAGCGCTTCGAGCAGGTTGCGGCTGGTGGCCAGGTCGTCGGACAGCGGCACCAGGCTGTGCGCGCTGCCGGCGTAGACGATGATCGCGGTCTGCGCGTCGCGCCGGGCTTCGAGCAGGTCGAGCAGCTTGCGCCGGGCCTGTTCCAGGCGGTTCGGCGGGCCGTCCGCGGCGAGCATCTGCGGCGTCAGTTCGAGCAGCACCAGCAGCGGGTCGGCCGGCTTCTGGTTGCTCTGCTCGACGCGCTGCCAGCTCGGCCCGAGCAGCGCCAGCACGGCCAGCAGCCAGGCCAGGCCGAGGGCCAGCCAGGGCAGCCGGCTGCCACGGCCGTTGCCGCCCGCCAGCAGCGTCTGATGAAAGGCGGCCGGCAGCAGCAGCTGCCAGCGTCCGCTCTGCCGCTCGCGGTGCCACAGGCGCCACAGCAGCCAGACCAGCAGCGGCACCAGCAGCAGCCACAGCGGGCGCAGCCATTGCGGCCAGAGCAGGCTCATGCGCGCCTCCGCAGGCGTTGCGGCAGGTCCGGCCAGAGCGTGCGGCTGGCCAGCAGCAGGCTGCCGAGCAGTGCCAGGGCCAACGGCCAGGCATACAGCGCCCGGGCCGGGCGGGCCAGGGTGGGTTGCTGGGCGACCGGTTCGAGGCGATCCAGGGTCAGCTCGATCTGGCTCAGCTCGGCCTGGCTGCGCGCGCGGAAGTATTCGCCGCCGGTGGCGTCGGCGATGGCGCGCAGGCTGGTTTCGTCCAGGTCGAGGGTGCTGAAGCCGAGCGCACCGAGCACGCCGCTTTGCTGCGGATCGGCGCCGATGCCGATGGTGTAGATGCGCACGCCTTCCTCGGCGGCCAGTTGCGCGGCGGTCAGCGGTTCGATCTCGCCGCCGTTGTTGGCGCCATCGGTGATCAGCACCAGCACGCGGCTCTGCGCCGGGCGCTGGCGCAGGCGCTTGACGGCCAGGCCGATGGCGTCGCCGATGGCGGTGTTCTTGCCGGCGATGCCGATCAGCGCCTCGTCCAGCCAGGTGCGCACCGTGTGGCGGTCGAAGGTCAGCGGCGCCTGCAGGTAGGCCTGGCTGCCGAACAGGATCAGGCCGACCCGATCGCCGCGGCGGTCCTCGATGAAGTCGCCGAGCAGGCGCTTGACCAGTTCCAGGCGGCTGATCGGCTCGTCGTCCCAGAGCATGTCGGCGTAATCCATGGAGCCGGAGACATCCACCGCCAGCAGCAGGTCGCGGCCGCTGGCCGGCAGCGGCAGCGGCTCGCCGACCCATTGCGGGCGGGCTGCGGCGCACAGCAGCAGGAGCCAGAGCAGGGCCAGCGGCGCCT
>NZ_AVOF01000523.1:0-1589 GCF_000465935.2 Pseudomonas sp. EGD-AK9 | reverse complement strand
CGGCGGCGCCTTGCTCGGCTACCGCGGCATCCTGCGCGACGTCAGCGAACGCATGGCCTACCAGCGCCACCTGCACGACCTGGCCTACCGCGACCCACTCACCGGCCTGGGCAACCGCAAGGCGTTCAACGAACAGCTGCAGCACGACCTCGACCAGGCGCTGAGCGGCAACGCCGGCCCGCTGGCCCTGCTGTTCATCGACCTGGACCACTTCAAGCAGGTCAACGACCAGTTCGGCCACGACGCCGGCGACGCCCTGCTGGTGGCCATCGCCGCGCGTCTGCAGCACGGCCTGCGCCAGCCCGGCAAGCTGTACCGCCTGGGCGGCGACGAATTCACCCTGCTGCTCGCCGGCGCCAGCGCCGAGGCCGCGCAGGCCCTGGGCGAGCGCCTGCTGGCCAGCCTCGGCGCGCCGTTCGACATACTCGGCGAGCGCATCGACTTCGTCACCCCGAGCATCGGCATCGCCCTCTGCCCGCTGCACGCCGGCGAGGCCGAGGCGCTGATCAAGGCCGCCGACAGCGCCATGTACCTGGCCAAGCGCAAGCGCAACCAGGTGGTGCTGTACCAGCCGCAGGCCAGCACGGCGGAGCCATGAACCGCTGAACTTTCGCCGCCCCGGCAAAGTCGGTATGGTCGCGCGACTCAACCACCCTGGAGCCCATCATGCCCGCTGCCCCCGTTCTGTCCGGCCCGCAATACCTGCGCGAAGGCCTGAAGCTGGTGCTCAGCCCCGGCCTGCGCCTGTTCGTGCTGCTGCCGCTGACGGTCAACCTGATCCTCTTCGTCGCCTTGATCGGCGTCGCCGTGCAGCAGTTCGGCGGCTGGGTCGATGCCTTCATGCCCAGCCTGCCGAACTGGCTGAGCTTTCTCGAGTACCTGCTGTGGCCGCTGTTCGTGGTGCTGGTGCTGCTGATGGTGTTCTTCAGCTTCACCCTGCTGGCCAATATCATCGCCGCGCCGTTCAACGGTTTTCTCGCCGAGAAGGTCGAGGTGGTGGTGCGCGGCGAGGATCACTTCCCGCCCTTCAGCTGGGCCGAACTGGCGGCCATGGTGCCGCGCACTCTCGGCCGCGAGGCGCGCAAGCTGGCCTATTTCCTGCCGCGCGCCATCGCCCTGCTGATCCTGAGCTTCATCCCGGTGGTCAACCTGGTGGCCGCGCCGCTGTGGCTGCTGTTCGGCGTGTGGATGATGGCGGTGCAGTACATCGACTACCCGGCGGACAACAACAAGCTGAGCTGGCAGGACATGCTCGCCTGGCTGCGCGAAAAGCGCTGGCAGAGCCTGAGCTTCGGCGGCATCACCTACGCCGCGCTGCTGATTCCCTTCGTCAATATTCTCGTGATGCCGGCGGCGGTGGCCGGCGCCACGCTGTTCTGGGTGCGCGAACGCGGCGCGGAGCCCGTCACAAAAGCGCAACCCTGACGTCACATGGGCTACATGGCGGCGGCCCACACTGCCGTCATGAACCCGACCGCCCTGCAAATCACCCTGATCAGCGAAACCTACCCACCGGAAATCAACGGCGTGGCCAACACCCTCGGCCGCCTGGTCGAGGGCCTGCGCGGCCGCGGCCATCGCGTGCAGCT
>NZ_AVOF01000522.1:0-1597 GCF_000465935.2 Pseudomonas sp. EGD-AK9 | reverse complement strand
TTTACAAACCACCAGCAGCTCAAATCGGAAACAAACAGTTCCGATGCAGAACAACCAACACAGGATCATAGCCAGAAATGGATGTATATTGGTGTGCTGGCACTCATTATGGTGGTTGCGGCAGTGTTCATTTGGATTGCCGTAAGACGCAGAAAAAGAAAGACAGATACAGAATAAAACAGAGGCGATTTTAGCCTCTGTTTTTTTATTTTTGGTAAGTAAATTCCATTTGTGGAACCTGTCATTTTATTTTTTTCTCTCAGCCAATAAGCTCTTTACAACGTGCGGGAACGGGAGTATGATCTCTTTTAGAAAACAAATCGCTTAATCTGAAATCAGAGCGGGGGACCCAATAGAACGGCTTTTTGCCGTTGGGGTGAATCCTTTTTAGGTAGGGCTAACTCTCATATGCCCGAATCCGTCAGCTAACCTCGTAAGCGTTCGTGAGAGGAGATGAATGAAACCTGTGTTCGATGTTATGGCACAGGGGCATCCGTTTGCCTCTGTGTTTTTTGTTGTTCATTTTTGAATGCAAATCGCATACAGAGACATCATAGCAGAAAGGACTATCAACAACATGTGAGAGCAAGACACTGATGTTTTATTGTTTTAATTGAAAAATGAGAAATTAAAAGGGGAAGACATCGATGTATCATTCAATCAAACGTTTTTTGATTGGGAAACCACTAAAATCCCAAGCAGCTGGAGAGCAAAAACTGACGAAATTAAAAGCCTTGGCTATGCTTTCCTCAGATGCGCTGTCATCTGTTGCATATGGGACAGAACAAATTCTAATCATTTTGGCAACAATCAGTGCTGCCGCATTTTGGTACTCCATTCCGATTGCGGTTGGCGTTCTCATATTACTGCTCGCACTGATTCTTTCATACAGGCAAATTATTTACGCTTATCCGCAGGGCGGCGGGGCGTATATCGTTTCTAAAGAAAATCTCGGTGAAAAACCGGGATTGATTGCGGGCGGTTCATTGCTTGTTGATTATATTTTAACAGTAGCGGTAAGTATTTCCGCAGGCACGGACGCCATCACGTCAGCCTTTCCTGCATTGCATGATTATCATGTGCCGATCGCTATTTTTCTCGTGTTAGTGATTATGATTTTGAACCTGCGCGGTCTTTCGGAATCGGCATCCATTCTTGCCTACCCGGTTTATCTGTTTGTGGTGGCGCTTTTGGTTCTCATTGCAGTCGGGTTGTTTAAACTTATGACAGGACAAATAGACCAGCCAGCCCATCATACACCGCTGGGCACACCTGTAGCCGGCATTACGCTGTTTTTGCTGCTTAAGGCTTTTTCCTCCGGATGCTCAGCGTTGACCGGGGTTGAGGCCATTTCTAACGCGATTCCTGCATTCAAAAACCCGCCTGCGCGAAACGCGGCAAGAACGCTTGCGATGATGGGGATTTTGCTGGCGATTCTGTTCTCCGGCATCACGGTGCTCGCGTACGGGTATGGTACGGCGCCGAAGCCTGATGAAACAGTGGTTTCACAAATTGCGTCCGAAACCTTCGGACGGAATGTGTTCTACTATGTCATCCAAGGTGTCACATCGCTTATTTTGGTTCTTGCGGCATATAC
>NZ_AVOF01000521.1:0-1600 GCF_000465935.2 Pseudomonas sp. EGD-AK9 | reverse complement strand
TGGCGCCGGGCGTGCCACCACAGGCCGAAACCGAGCAGGCTGGTGCCGGCGAGCAGGGCGCAGGCCAGCTGCCAGGGCCACAGCGGCGGGCCTTCGAGCACCTGTGTGGTCACCACGCTGGGGCTGGCCGGCTCGTCGCTGTGCAACTGCGGGTTTTCCGCCACCTGCAGGGTGCGCGCGGGCAGGGCGGTGCGTTCCAGGCTGTCGGTCTGGGTGTTCCACCACAGCACCTCCAGCGCCGGCAGCTCGAAGCTGCCGCTGCGGCTCGGCACCAGCGCCTCGCGGTCTTCGCGACTGCCGATGATGCCGGTTTCGCTGCGCTGGTCGCTGAGCTGCGGCTGATCCGGATAACGGCGCAGGCCGTCGACCTGGGTGGCGGGCAATGGCGGCAACTGGGCGCTGGACAGGCCATCGACCTTGAGGATCAGGCGGCGGGTCAGCGACTCGCCGACCCGGCTCTGTCCCGGCTGCGGGTTCCAGGTTTCCGCCAGGCCCAGGGCGCGTGCCGGCAGCCAGGGGGCGTCGGCCGGGTACTCGGCCGGCTTGGCTTTGACCTGCAGCGGGATGTCCGGTGATTTGACCCGCGACACCTTGCCGGCGCGCGGGCCGAAGGGCAGGAAGTCGTCGCCGCGCGAGCGGTCGACCAGGGTGGCGCTGAACACCTGACCGGGGATGCTCAGCTCGCCGCTGCGCTGCGGGTAGATGGCGTACTGCAGCTCGATCACGCCGTGGCGCACGCCGCCGATGGTCTTCTCGTAGGTGCGCGGCTCGCCCAGTTGCTCGATGCGTGCATCCTGCATCTGCAGCGGGGTCAGGCTGCTGTCGTCGTACATCGACACCGAGTGGTAGATGCGCAGGGTCAGCACGGCCTGGGCCTGCACGTAGACGCTGTCCTGATCCAGGCTGGCGTCGATGAACACCGGCGCCAGCTTCTCGCCGTTGCCCGGCTCGCCGGTCGCCTGCACCTGCAGGGTGATGGGCAGGGTTTCGGCATCTTCCAGGCGGATCGGCGGGATCACCACCTCGCCGCTGTGTTTGGGTTGCAGGGTGAGGATCCAGCGTGTGGCAGCGCGCGGCGTGTCGCCGAGGTTGCTCAGGCGGTTGACCTGGCGACTGCCGAGGATTTCGAAGTGCTCGTCCAGCGGGCTCAGGTCCGGCCGGCCGAAACGGGTCGGGTCGGTGGACTCGAGGGTCAGCACCACGGTCTCGCCTTCGTTCAGGCGGGTGCGGTCGACGCTGGCGAAGAAGGCCTCGGCGCTGGCCTGGCTGGCCAGCAGGAGAAGGAGCAGCGTGGCTAGACGCTTCATCGGGAGGGTTCCTGACGCTGTTGCTGTTCGTACCAGAATTTTCGCCGCAACAGCTCGGCCGGGTCGTCCGGAATCTGTCGCAGCCATTGTTCCAGCGCTTGCTGGCGCTCGTCGGCCGAGCCCAGCTGTTCTTCCGCCAGCGGGCCTTCGGCGGTGCCGGTATCCGCCGCTGCTTCGTCGCCCGGCGCTGTCGAGGCGGCGTTGTCGTCACTCTCGCCCGGCTGCGGCTCGCCGTTGTCGCCCGCTTCGCCCGGGCGGTTCGCTTGCGCCGGTTGGCTCGGCGGCGGCTCGGC
>NZ_AVOF01000520.1:0-1602 GCF_000465935.2 Pseudomonas sp. EGD-AK9 | reverse complement strand
CGAGCCGCTGCTGGCCGGCGTGCGCATCGGCGTGGCGCGCGATGGCGCCTTCGCCTTTCTCTACCAGGCCAACCTCGATCTGCTGCGCGAGCTGGGCGCCGAACTCGAATTCTTCTCGCCGCTGGCGGGCGACGGCCTGCCGCAGGTGGACAGCCTCTACCTGCCCGGCGGTTATCCCGAATTGCATCTGGCCCAGCTGCAAGGCAACCAGGCCATGGCCGCGGCGATTCGCGCCCATCACCAGGCCGGCAAGCCGATCCTCGCCGAGTGCGGCGGCATGCTCTATCTGCTCGACGAGCTGGCCGACAAGCAGGGCGTCAGCGGCCGCATGCTCGGCCTGCTGGCCGGCCGCGCGGCGCTGCAACCACGATTGACCGCCCTGGCCCTGCAGCAGGTGACGTTGCCGGAAGGCGAGCTGCGTGGCCACAGCTACCACCATTCGCGCCTGGACAGCCCGCTGGCGCCGCTGGCCCTGGGCCGTTGCCCGAACGGCAAGGCGGTGGCCGAGGCGGTCTATCGCCTGGGCCGGCTGACGGCCAGCTATATCCACTTCTACCTGCCGTCCAATCCCCTGGCGGCGGCGGCGCTGTTGCGTCCATGAGCGAGCAGGCCTTCAGCGCCGCTGAGCGCGCCGCGGTCTATCGCGCCATCGCCGAGCGCCGCGACATGCGTCATTTCAGCGGCGGCGAGGTGCCGGCCGAGGTGCTGGCACGCCTGCTGGAGGCGGCGCACCGCGCACCCAGCGTCGGCCTGATGCAGCCCTGGCGCTTTCTGCGTATCAGCGACCCGCAATTGCGCGAAGCCGCCTACGCGCTGGTGGAGGCCGAGCGGGTGCGCACCGCCGAGGCGCTGGGCGAACGCTCCGATGAATTCATGCGGCTCAAGGTCGAGGGCATTCGCGAGTGCGCCGAGCTGCTGGCGGTGGCGCTGATGGACGGGCGCCAAAAGCATGTCTTCGGCCGCCGCACCCTGCCGGAAATGGATATGGCGTCGGTGGCCTGCGCCATTCAGAATCTCTGGCTGGCCGCCCGCGCCGAGGGCCTGGGCCTGGGCTGGGTGTCGCTGTTCGAGCCCGAGGCGTTGGCCGCGCTGCTGGGCATGCCGGCCGGCAGCAAGCCGGTGGCGCTGCTCTGCCTGGGGCCGGTCGCGGCCTTCTATGACCAGCCGATGCTGGTGGAAGAGGGCTGGGCCAGGCCGCGGCCGCTCGCCGAGCTGCTGTTCGAGAATCGATGGGGAGAACGCGTTGACTGACCTATCCACTGGCAACGGGCGGTGGCGATGAGCCTGGCGCTCAGCACCCTGGCCGGGGTGGCGCTGGACGCCGCGCTCGGCGAGCCGAAGCAGGGCCACCCGCTGGTGGCCTTCGGGCGCCTGGCGAATCGTTTGGAGCAGCGCTTCAACCCCGCCGGCGGCGGCTGGCGCAGCCATGGGGTGAGCGCCTGGTGCCTGGCGGTGCTGCCGCTGACCCTGCTGACCTGGCTGCTGGCCCAGGTCTCGGCCTTCGGCTGGGCGGTGGAGATCGCTGCGCTGTACTTCGCCCTCGGTCTGCGCAGCCTCGGCGAGCACGCGCGGCCGGTGGCGCAGGCGCTGCGCCTGGGCGAT
>NZ_AVOF01000519.1:0-1607 GCF_000465935.2 Pseudomonas sp. EGD-AK9 | reverse complement strand
CATCGCCGCCTTCGGCAGCGCGCCGCGGCGCATCCTCGGCGTGGTCTTCGCCGCCGACAGCGACAACACCGGCGAGCGCGTCGACAGCTCTTTCGCCGCGCCCGCGCTAATCGAGACCCGCTAGGGTGCGCCGTGCGCACCGCGGCCAGGTGAACGTCAGGCGGTCTGGGGGCGTTCGCCGGCGGCTTGTGGGGCGCGGCGGGTCCAGCGGTTGGCGCGGGCGAAGGTGCCGAAGTCGTTGAAGCGCACGCCCATCTCGCGCATCACCTGGTGGGCGAAGGGCACGGTCAGCTGGCGGATGTAGAAGGGCTCCTTGACCACGAAATGATGGATCGCGTGGCTGCTGCCGAAGTTGCAGCAGAACGCCTGCAGCGGCCACAGCCACCAGGGGTTGAGCACCTGGGTCTGCTGGATCACGTTGCCCGGTTCGACGTCGCCGTAGTAGTGCATGTTGGAGCTGACGAAGTGCAGGCAGAAGGTGCGCAGCACGTTGGGCCCGACCAGCACCACCACGGCGACGTTCACCACCTGCATCAGGCCCAGGGTGGTGGCCGACCAGGCGATCGGGGCGCCCAGGGCGGCGGCGGCCCAGTCGAGCAGATGGAAGCCGAGGAACAGGTACCAGGTCGCCCAGTTGAGCAGCCCCAGCGGCGCGTAGACCTTGAGCGTGCGGCTGAGGATCAGCCGGCGGTGCTCGGGGTTCTTCGCCCGCAGCCAGCGAATGAAGGAACTCATCATGTTGTCGCCGACCATCAGCAGGCGCGCCAGGCCCCAGGGCTCGCCGTTGGTGATGGCGCGCTCCTCCATGTCGGCCTCACTGCCGGAGACCTTGTGGTGGTTCAGGTGCAGGTGGCGGCGCACCCAGGGGTTGATGGTGCTCGGCCGCGCCAGCCAGACCAGCGCCAGCATCAGGTTGTGCGGCACCGGGCGTTTGCGGAAGTACATCGAGTGGATCAGGTCGTGCTCCAGCTCGTGGGTCAGCGAGGCGAAGAAGGCGTTGAGCAGCAGGCACAGCCACCAGGCCATGTGCCCGCCGATATAGAACGCGGCCGAGCCGAGCATGCCGGCCAGGGCGAAGGCGAGGATGGCGGCGCCGAGGGCGTCCTGGTGCTGCAGGATCGGGTAGCGCTGGCGCAGGGCGTTGCCATGGGCCATCACCCGTTCGCGGATCAGCGCGGCGCGTTGCTGGTCATTAAGGCTTGCGGGGGAGGGGGACATGCCGACATCCTCTTGTGCTTGGACAGTGACGCTACTGTGCCGCCGCGCCCGCCAACGCGCCCGACCGAGCACGCCAACCTGCCTACCGGACACGCCAACCTGCAATGACCGCCGAACCCACCACCCTGGCCAGCTGGACCCGCGCCCTGCGCAAGCAGCTCGACGCCCTCGGCCTGGACAGCGCCGCGCTGTGCCACGCCGCCGGCCTCGACCCGGCGCTGCTCGACGACCCCAACGCGCGCTGCCCGCTGTCGGTGACCACGCGTCTGTGGCAACTGGCGGTGGCGGCCAGCGGCGACCCGGCGCTGGGCCTGAAGACCTCGCAGTACGTCAGCCCCACCACCTTCCACGCTCTCGGCTACGCGCTGATCGCCAGCAGCAGCCTGCGC